>DASUTC010000180.1 GCA_036374795.1 Herpetosiphonaceae bacterium | reverse complement strand
GGGGTTTGAAACTCGAGTAGTTGACGGAAATCGTCACCACGCCAGCATCTGAGGAGAAATGCCCCGATCGGAAGGGGTTTGAAACATAAAAAACCGACTGTGAGTACTGGTGTCGTTTTCTCTGAGGAGAAATGCCCCGATCGGAAGGGGTTTGAAACCTAAAGGATGTGCTGTCCGAAACTAAACACAAAGACTGAGGAGAAATGCCCCGATCGGAAGGGGTTTGAAACGGGACGGCGCGGCAGTGGTGTAATCCACGCTAACTGAGGAGAAATGCCCCGATCGGAAGGGGTTTGAAACGCATTTAAAGAACATTCTAGTTGGTGATAACCAGTTGCTGAGGAGAAATGCCCCGATCGGAAGGGGTTTGAGACAAGCACAACCGCATGTCATGCAAGCACACTGGTTGCCCTGGGGAGCAACGCCCGTGTGCCAGGGATCGAAACAAGCGTATTGGTGGATCAGCAGGAAGATCGGGGCCGGGAGTGGTGGCACCCATGGAAGGACAGGGGCGGCGCAAACACGTGATCGAGCGCTCCAAGACCCTGCTGCTCGTGCGGGTTAGGGTTGTGGCCCAGATCCGCGTCGGGGCGCAGCCTCACCACGCACCGCGCCAAAGCCCATACTGGTCTTCGCGCCGACGCCACTAAAAAACGCGAGCCGCAGCAGCGCCGCGCAGCAGTGCAGATAATACCGATCGTGGTTGGTCGGGACATACGTGCAGCGCCCGGTGAACGCCGTCTCGCCGCCCTCGAAGGCAGCGACTCGCTCGGACTGAAGCTGGTACGTGCCGATCACCAGATGCTCGGCAGCAAACCGGCGGATGTCCGCTGGTAGCGGGATCGGCGCGCTGCCGTTCCAGCGCTCGACGAGCGAGCCAAACACCAGTTCGGGCAGCGGCAGCGGGATATTGCGCCCATTCGAGCGAAACGTCGTCGGCGCGACGAAGTGCAGCGCAAACCACGCGGGCGGCGGCGCGCGGCCTACCTGCTCCAGCGCGATCAGCTCGGACCAGTCCGCAGTTCCGGCCCAGCTATCGGCGACCGGATCGATCGTCGCCGCCTCGACGCGAAACAGCGTGCCGTCGAGATCAAACTCGGTCGGCGGCGTCGCGGCCCAGTCCCGCAAACACTCGTCAAGCTCCGGGGAGATAGCGCTCCAGCGCATGCCATACGTGCGATCGGGCGCTACCATGCGCCCTTGTGGCCCGCGCGACGCGCCAAGCAGATCGGAGGTGGCGAACGGCTTGAGCGCGCCTGAGTCGTGCAGCCGGCGAGCAAACGCTTGATCCCGTGCGCCGAGCGCGCGGAGGAAGGCCGCATGGGCCGCGCGGCCCAGGTATGGGGCGACCGTCGCAGGTGCCGACGGTCGCAGTGTGAGCACAAGTGCGGTTGGCATGGATGTTCCTGCTCCTCCTTCAGATACGATCAGCCATCAGCCTCCGGCGTCCTTCCCCTTGCCGGAGACGGGCCGAAGATAGACGATGATCCCGCCCTGCTTGCGCGGCCTGACCTCGATGACCTCGACGTTGAGCTGATGACCCGGGCCATAGCGCTTGCCGCCGGTATCGGCGGCGCGGATCGCGCCGATCGCGTCGAGGTCGTCGGGCAATCGAAGATCGACGAACAGACCGGCCTGGCTCACCTCAAGCACGCGAACGTTGGTAAATCGAGCGCCAGGTGCAGGTGGTCGCTTGGGATCAGGCGTAGGGCGCGGCTGTGGCGGCGGAGGCGGAAAGCTGGTCGGTTGAGCGGATGCATGGGGCACGTTGCGGTAGTAGCGCATCAGCCGGATCGCCCAGCCGAGCGTCGGCAGCACCTCTGGCGGGCTAAGCGTGCCCAGATGGAGCTGGCAGGCATCCAGCAGATCTTCGTAGTAGCCCCGTGTCTGCCTGCTGCGCACGACGGTCCGAGCAGCGGGGCCGCTGACCGCGTCGAGCCAGCTCCACCACCGCTCGACTGCCGCCTGCTGCTGGTGCTCGTCGCTGCCTGCGGCCTGCAAGACGTCGCGCAGATGTGCAAAGCACTTGGCGGCCTCGTTCGGATCGACGTTGCGCTTCGCCAGCGTGCGGGCGAGGGCGTCGGCGGTATGGAGTGAGCAGGTCGTCATGAGCCAATTCCTCCGTTGAGCACATGCACATCAATAATTCCCGCTCGGACACGTTCGCTCGTTCGGCCAGCGCAGCGTCTCGGCCAGCGCGGCGGCCTGCGGCGGAAGCACCAGCGCAGCGGCTGCCGCGATCAGCTCCTCCACGGCGACCGACGGCTGCGTCGGCGCGTCCCAGTCGAGGTAGCGCGCCTGCGGAGCGGCCAGGTCGAGCGCCAGCACGCGCGCCGCGATCGAGCCGTAGCACGCGGGCTTCGCGCCGCCGAGCTTGGGCCGGAGCGGATAGCTCGGATGCAGGCCCAGAGCGGTCAGCAGCAGGCCAAGCTGCGCCGCGCTCATGTTGATCACGTGGATGCGCCCCCGAAAGCGGCTGCCCGCGACGCAGACCTCGATCGGGCCGTCGCCGCGCGCCTGCTCCGCGCCGTGCATATAGAACTTGCGCCCGCGGACGAAGCGCTCGCGAACATACGGACCCTCGCGGGGACGAGGCTGGAAGAGCTGCGGCACCTCGGCGACCGCCACATCGCCCTGCGCCAGACGCAGATCGCCGAAGCGCACCAGCCCCTGAAAATCCATCGCCCCAAAGATGCGACAGGCCAGGCAGAGCTGGTCTTTGTCGGAGCACGGCGCAAGCGCCGACGGCAGATCCCGCGAGCGCGTCACGCGCACACACGAGGCGCTGATCGCCTCGACGATCGCCCGGATGCAGCCTTTGAGCGACGAGCCGGGGATCACCGGCGTGCCGCCGACCCGGACCAGCGCGCGCGCCAGCGTGCCGTCCGACCCGTCGACCAGCTTCAGCAGCCCGGTCGCCACATGCACCGGCGTCAGCGCCTCCAGCTCAAGGTCGATCCAGCCCGCCAGCAGGTCCTGCCGCAGCGCATCATGGCCGATCGGCGACCTGCGCTCGACGGGCGCGCCATGCGGCAGATCGATCAGGGTATAGGGCTTGGGAGCCGGAGGCTCACGTCGATCACGATCACCAGACATCGAGCTATCCTTTCTGCCCCTCGTGCGGAATCAGCGCCACGAACTGCACCGCGCCGCTCGGAGCCAGAAACGCGGTCGCCGCAAGCGGGGTATCGTTGTCGATCGATCCGCCGGGATCATAGCCGTTGGTCGACTCTACGTGCCAGCCGTGATCGTCCCGGAGCGGCTTGAAACCAGGGGGTGGGTCGGCGGAGAGTGACAGGCACAGCAGATCGTAGCGCCCGTCACCTGTGCGCCGCCAGCGCAGCTCCTGCCCATCCACCAGCGCGCGGCCCTCCGCGCCGGGCTGCCACGCGGTATCGCGCTGGATGATCCAGAGCCGCGTCGAGGTTGCGGCCCAGCCGCGCGTCGTGCCCGCCACCAGCGCGCGCACCTCCTCCTCCGACACGCTGGGACGGCGATAGATGTAGCCCTCGCGCTCAGCCACCCTGCACCTCCTCGCGCCAGCGCCCCACGGCGCGGCGAAACAGCTCCTGCACCTGCGCGCTGCCCTCGGCGACCAGCGTGAGGCTGCCCCAGCCGTCGCTCTCGAAGCCCAGGCCCTCCGGCAGCTCGGCCCAGTCCTCCGCCGAAACGCCGTAGGCCGCGCGCGTCTCAGCGCCGATCAGCGCCCCGACCCCGCAGAGCCGCGTTTGGTCGGGCTGCGTCTGCCGCAGGTCGGCCAGCGGATAGCGGATTGTCAGCCGACCCCAGTCGATCGCGACCCGTCCCAGGCCGCGCGATTTGCCGAAGCCGATGCCCACGCGGCCCTCGCCGACATCGCGCAGCGCCAGGCCAACGAGCGCGAGCTGCGCCAGCGTCACATTCTTGAAGAGAATGCTGGTGCGGAACACGCCGCTCGTGACCACCTCGTAGTTGAACGGTCCGACCGCCACCGAGCCGAAGACCCGATCGATCGCCACGCCGTTGCGCTCCTCGATCGCCACCTCGCCGACGGGCAGCGCATCCGCGAAGCGCACGCGGCTGGCGACGACGGTGCTGCCGAACAGGCGGCAGATGCAGCAGGACTGGCGATATTTCTCGTCGGACTCCAGCCGCAGCCGCTCCAGGCGGTCGCCGCAGGACTCGCCGCGCTTGAGCGGATCGCACGCGCCGCGACCCTCGCCCTGCGCCTGCAACGAGCGCACGATCCGCTCGCTGTGCGCGCGCAGCACGCCTTTGAGCGACGAGCCGGGAAGAAAGACCCGGTCCAGCGTGCGCACGAACTCCATGTCGGGATGCGTCGGATCAAGGCCGCCCGTCTCGCCGGCCTTGATCAGCAGCGGGCCGTCGGGCCGGATCGCGATCTCCAGGATCGCCTCGTTCAGCAGTTGCTTATGCACCCGTCACCTCCCGCACGTGGTCCTGTAAGGCGCGCTGCCACCCGCGCTTCTGCGCATCGTCCACGTCATCGTAGGCGCCTTCGAGCAGCGCGACCACGCGCGCCGCCCGCGACGTGTCCTGGCCGTCGAGCCGCCATTCCTGCCACGCGCCTTCGAGCAGCTCAACCTGGCCCAGCCCGCGCGAGCGCGCGCCGCCGATGCTGATCTCGCCCCGCACCAAGGGCTGCAACCCCAGCCAGAGCAGGCCCTGCTGCCAGGGCTGAAGGTTCTCCGCCGCGATCTCCAGGCTGAAGCGCGTGCCGGGCGGCACGGTCTCGAAGCTGTAGAGCAGGCCCTCGCGCGCCGTCTCGGTATCGCGGTCGAGCGCCACGCCCTGCCGCACGTCGAACTGCCCGAACCACTGCGCGCCGTCCACGGTGAGATCGCGGATCGCCACATGCGACGCCAGCCAGGTCGAGCCGAAGGTCTGGCAGATCAGGCAGGAGCGATCGATGATCGCCGCGGCGAGATCGTTCGGCCTGGCTCGATAGTCGAGCTCAAGCTGCTCCTTCTCCTTGTCGGTGATGCAGCGGCGGGCCGCATCCAGCACATTGCAGGCAAGCGTCGTGCGCTGGATCTCAGCATCGTCGCTCAGGCCGCGCAGCAGCGACTCCAGCAGCGCGCGCAGCACGCCCTTGAAGGACGCGCCCGGAATAAAGGGCCGCCCGCTCGCGTCGCGCATCACCGGCAGATCGTGTCCGGTGACATCGGTATCGCGTCCGGCTCCGATCCGCAGCCCGGTGAGCACGACGAGCTGGCCGCTGAAGCGCAGCCGGTGGCGCAGGGTATCGAAGGCAAGCGCTGGCTCAGGCACCACGCACCTCCTTGATCAGCTCGCCCAGCTCATCCCAGCGGCGGGTCCGATCGGCAAAGTAGAAGAGCCGGTTGAGATAGCCGAGATACTGCCGCGCCAGCGCGATATAGGCGTCGCTCAGCAGCCGGGCCTCGTCGGGCGCGGCGCCGCCCAGGCCGGCCTCGGCGATCGTCGCCAGCGCCTGCGCGCGCGCCTGCTCAGCGGCGTTGCGCACCGCGCCGGTCATGAGATCTTTGACCACCGTATCGCCGAACTCGCCGTACAGCCACTGGCGGCTGTTGGTGCTGCGGCCCATCTGGTACAGGATGAAGGCCGCGATCTCCTCGACGCTGGTCGCGCGGATCGCCACGTTGACGACGTTGCGGAGCTGACTCTCGCGCATGCCGCTGATCAGATCGTTCCGGGGCGCGAGCCGCTGAACGGTATTCGCCGCCGCGCGGATCACATCGCGCGTAGCGTGCTGGACGGCGCTGCTCACCGCCTGGGCGTGCAGCAGCTCATGAACATGGTGGGTCATAGTCCTTCTCCTCGCGCATCGACATGCCACGGATCACAGCAGCGGACCGCGCCGTAGCCTTCGCGCGTGCGCTGCCCGATTCCTTCACGCTCCAGCCGCTCCAGCGCCGCGACGATCGCCGCGTCGCCCGCCCGCGTGCGAAAGACATAGACGCCTCCGGCCTGCGCCGCCAGCGCCGTCGGCTTGGGGCGATCCCAGGAGACGTTCCAGCCGCCCACGACCTGCGCGCTCGCCAGGCTGTACACCAGCGCCGCGTCGAGCTGCGTCTGCTCGAAGAGCTGCTCCGCCGAGAAGGTGATCGTCGGCTGCCAGCCCTGCTCCAGCAGGATCGCGTCGCTCTGGAGGCTCACGCTGAACACGCGCCAGTCGTCGGGCGTCCAGTCGGGCGCGGCCTGCGGTGTCAGACGCTCGAAGACGCGCCAGCGCTCTTGAAAGGCGGCGTTGAAGCGCCGCAGCCGGTCGTGGAGATCATCCGGCTGATCGTCGTCCGCGGCCGCGATCGTCACCTGGCCGAGGCCGCTGCTGATCCGCCCGCCGATCGCGGCGATCTCCGTGATCGCCACCCGTGCCGCTGCGTCCACGTTCCAGGCCTGCCCGACGAACCGGAGCCGCAGCTCGCGGCCTTGAAGCCGGTTGGTCTCGGAGAGCACGATCGGTGCGTAGAGCAGCCCTTCCGCCGCCGTGCCGCGCCGCCGATCGATCGCCACGCGCGTCAGGATACGGCGCTGCGCGCCTCGCGCGCGATAGCTGCCGTCGGCGGTTTGCGTGTAGGAGCCACTGGCGATCTTGGTATGCCGGGAGCACGTTGGGCAGAGCGGCTCGTAGATCAGCGCGGCAGGCCGGAGCTGCTCGGCGCAGACCCGATCGATCAGCGTGTCGAAGATGCCGTGCGCTGGTCGCTCGTCGGAGCCATCCGCGCGGAAGCCCGGGCTGACCTTGCAGCGCGTCGCCGTGACCGGCAGCAGACGCACCCAGGCGTCGTCGGGGTGCGCGGGCAGCGCGTGGCTGAAGCGAACGTCCGGCTCGCGCCGCAGCAGGTGGCCGAGCGCGCCCCACAGCACACCGCCCGGCACATAGTCCAGCGAGGGCGTGTACTGCGCGCCGGGCTTTTGCGCCGCGAACGAGAGCGGCCCCTGCGCGACGATCGTGATGCGATGGGTCATGGCGCGCCGACCTCCGGCAGCAGATCGGCGAGCAGATCGTCGACAGGCTGATCGTCGATCGTCACCTGCAGCGCAACCGCCGACCAGCCCAGGCCGCGCGACGAGCCGCCGCCCCAGCGGGCGGTCAGGCTCGCTCCGGCGACCAGCAGCCCCAGCAGCCGCCGGATCTCGCTGGCCTCTGTCTCCCACCAGCGCCCGCTGATCGCGCCGTCGAGCGTGATCCCGGCAGGTGTGGTCTCGGTGAGAAAGAGCAGCTCATCGCGCACCGTGCGGCGCTGTCGATCGATGCCGATGCCGGGCCGCAGCAGCCGCTCGCGCTCCACGGGCTGCTCCGGCTCCGGCGCTCCCGCCCGATGGATCGCGTCGCCGAAGCGGAGCGGGCTGGGGTACGTGGGCGAGCCAAAGAGCGCGCAGACATCGCACTGGCGCGGCATAGCGGTGCGTGCCAGCGCCCGCTGACGATGGAACGCCTCGGTCGCCGCGCGCGCGATGGCGGCGTCGCTCGGACACATGCGGTCGGCGTAGGGCGCGTCGCAGAGCGGATAGCCCAGCGCGCGCGCCACCTGCGCGCAGGCGTGACGCAGCCGACCCTTGATCTGCGAGCCGGGGATGATCGGACGGCCCCAGCCGTCGCGCTGAAGCTCGTTATCGGCGACGCCGCCGCTGCTGCCGGTGGCGCCGACGCAGAGCGGCGTGATCAGCGTGATCGTCAGGCCGATCGCCACGGCGGTCGAGGGTGCAGCCTGGCTCATGCCGGACCTCCTTGCTGCTCAGGAACGTCGACGAAGGGCAGCAGCTCGATCAGATCGAGCAGCGGCGTGTCGTAGTGATGGGTCTGCGGGTCCCTGCCGGGTGGCCGCAGACGCCACGGAATCCAGATCTGGCCCTCGCAGAGCGTCTGCACCTGCTGGTCGAGCTGCGCGTAGCCGCCGCTGCGGTCGCGCTGCTTGCCGCGCTCCACGAAGTAGCGGTAGTCCACCGCCGAGCGCAGCATATCGCCCTGCTGGATGATGGCGCGGAGCTGGTAGAGCTGCGAGCGGGGAAAGCGCGCCGTCTTGAGCGCGCGGCAGGCGTCGAGAAACCGGCGGAGCTGCTCCAGCGTGTACGGGCGCTGCGTCAGGCGCAGCGTATGCTCCGGCTGATCCTGATCCGATCTGCGGCGGTCGCGGCGCAGCGCGACCGTGCGGTATCCCTCGACGCGGTTGGGGATCATCGTCGTCGCCTTGAGCGCCAGAAAATCGATCGTCGAGCCGCCGCCCTCATGCTTCGAGCGCTGCTTGGCGCTCTCCAGCAGCTGCTCGACCAGGTCGCGGGCAAAGCGGATCGGCGTCGACTCGGGCATGATCAGCACGCCGACCGACAGCGAGATCCCGCTGCCCTGCATCGCCGCCTCGAAGTCGCTGGCGATCGACGCGGCCAGATCGAGCGCCGCCGTCGCCGGGACGAAGAGCAGCACGTCGTCGCCGCCGATCGTGATGATCTCGAAGGGCCACCGCCCAGTGGCGGGCTGGATGAAGCGGCCCAGCGCGTGCGCGACCGCCTGCTCGTTGGAGCGCAGCATGCGCTGTGCGAAGCGGCGATAGGCGCTGATCGAGCCAAGATTGGCGACGGCCTCGCCCACGCTGTTGCCGTCGGCGTAGATCAGGCCGACGAAGCCCTTCGCGTGCTCGCTGATGTCGTCAAGATCGCGGGCGGTTTCCTCGACGCGCGTGTCAAGATGTTCGGCCAGCCAGGCGGCCCACGGACGAACCCAGTCGTAGGCTGCGCGGTCCGCCGACGGAAGCCGGCTTTTGGCGGCGCTGCCAATCGTGCGCTTGCGGAGACAGGCGGCACAGAACGCCTCCCGACGATCGGTGGCATCGTCCACGAACGTCTCGGCTGCGGGTCGCAGATCGCACGACGTGCAGCGGCGGATCAGCCCGACATGCTCGACGAACGGCAGCGGTCGCGCCGGGCCTTCGACCGCGCGGTCGCTCATGCGCCGCCGGGTGGCCTTCGCCGTCAGCGACGTGACCAGCTCGCCAAAGCCTTTGCGGCGGAGGAAGATCTCCTGGGCATCCTGCGCAGGCACATCCCGCTGGATGCCGAAGGTCTGCCGCACGAGCTGCGCCGCCGGATCATCGCTGCGGAACAGCGCCTGCCCCTCGACATGATCGAGCCAGAGCGCGCCGGGGCTGAGGCCGTACTGCACCTCCAGCAGCGAGCAGCGCTGCCACACGCCGACGCTCTGCGCCGTCTGCGTCTCGTCGGTGTAGCGGCGCTCGATCGCCGCCGCCAGCCGCTCGCCGCAGCCCGCCGGAGCCAGCGCCAGGATATTGCCGCCGCTGGCGTAGAGCACGCATTCGGGCGCGTCGAGCGCGTCGGCCTCGAAGCGCTCGTAGAACCAGGCGCGTGCGCGGTCGTAGCGCTTGATCTGCGCGGCGTGGATCGCCCGGTCGGGGATGGTCCTCGGCGGCACGCCCCAGAGCGCCGGAAGGTCGATCTGGTTGATATGGTCGAGCAGCGCCGACGCGCCGCGAATCTCCGGTAGCTTGACGGACTCGAAGACGTAGCCTTTGACCTTGACCGCGCCGCCGTAGACCAGATCGACGAACCCGGCTGCCGCGAGTGGATGGCGCTCGAAGTCTGCCGCGCGCGCAACCGGCTGGCGCGTGGACGCCGCGAGATGCGCCAGCGCCAGCATGCGGCTCGGCGCGTCGAGGCCGCTCAGGTCCGGGGTCTGGCCCCGATCCAGGCTCGCGCCGTGATCGTGAAGCAGCGCCCGCCACACACGTGTAGCTGCCTCGAAGGCGCGTAGCTCGGCGGGAAACGCCAGATCGTGGGTCAGCGCCGCCAGCCGCAGCAGATCGCGCTGCGGATCGGCGTGGGCCAGACACGCGACCAGCGCCGCTGTCGTCAGGAGATGATCGGCGAGCGTCGCCAGCGGCTCCCGCGCGTGCGGCGGGCAGGGGCCGGGTAGCGGCGCGTCCGGATCGCGGAGATCCTCGACCAGCCGACGACATTCCAGCGCAGGCGGAGTGGGTGAATCCATGAACACTCCTTCAATCGGCACAGCCCGGCAGCGCTGTCGAGCTTCGACGGTTATGGGGCGATCAGGCCGCGCAGCGACGCGACCACGGGGGGTGAGATTCGCCGAGGACACACCGGGGGGATCACAGGGGATCAGGTGCGGCTCAGGCGTCGCATGGGATCGGTTCTGGTATCAGACATGGTTGGATAGCCTATCATACCCTATGCGCCGGGCTGCGCGCAAGTAGCGCTCGTGGGAATCACGAACATCAGGCTACGGGAGCACCTGGGGCGCACCCTTGTGAGCCGCCCGCGTGACTCCGCCCTAGCTGAGCAGAAACGACGGCGCGTACTCCCCCGGCTGCTGGCGCTCCATGATCTGGATCTCCTCGCAGACGGCGTTCATCCGATGGCCGATGAAACATGCCCCGCTCAGCGGGCCGTAGTAGAAGAGCAGCAGGCGATGGGCGCTCCAGTGCTTGACGAACGCCAGCAGGTGGCGCTTGACCTCGACGGCCAGCGCGACGGCATCGCCGCCGCTCATCAGACAGGTTTCCCCAAGCTCGCGATCGGGGCGCAGCAGCAGCAGGGCGGCGACCGCGTCTGTGCGCTTGCCCAGAGAGGTGTGGACATCGGCGTCCAGCGATCCGGCGACGCTGATCCCAACGGCGACCGTCGCACCTTCGCCGTCTACGACCTCGCCCGAGATCGCGCCGTCGCCGCTGGTGATCGTCAGGCGAAGATTCGCGCTCTTGTCGGCGTCGGTCCGCCACAGCTTGCCCTGCTGCTCGACCTCAATCGTGTAGCGCGCGACGTCGGAGAAGGTAAAGCCGAAGGCGAACCAGGCGGACAGGCGCGCCGAGCCGCGCGCACGAATCAGGCGGCATGTGGTCTCCCGATTGATGCGCGCCTCCAGCGCCTCCAGCTCAGGGAGCAGCACGGCGTTCCAGGCGGCTGGATCGTGAAGCGCGTGGCCTTTCTTGGTGGGCCTGCCGACAAACTGATCCCGCCAGTCGATGATGTAGTCCGGCTCGATCTCGAACGTCTGCTCTTTGATCGTCGTCAGATAGACCGTGACGCAGCGCGCGCCATCCGGCGGGCGGTAGAGATCGTGCTGCGTGAGGACGCGCTCAAGATCTTCCCGCGTCACCTGCTGCGTGCCCGCTCTGATCCAGTCGCGCACGATGCCCACCGCAATCTTGAGCGCGGCGGCGTCCGATTGCAGGCCGAGGTTATCCATGCGCTCGCAGACGCGCTCTTCGAGCTGGACGCCGGAATCGAAGCCCAGGTTGAAGCGCAGACAGCGGGCAAAGTCGGCAAACGCCTGCTCGTCCGCGCCGAGCGCGTCCTGCCAGCGCTGGCGCAGCCTGCCGATCGCGCTCCTCGGCGTGGCGTCAAAGAACGCTGTGGTCAAGCCGCTGTCTCGCCCAGCGAAGCACGATCTGAGCTTGTCGTCGCTCTTCCAGGTCCAGTTGCTGACGAGATACAGCTCGATCGGGCGCTCCGGCTCCTGGCGCGTGAGCAGCTTCCAGGTCTTCCAAAACTTTTCGAGCAGGCTGCTGGAGCCGGGCTTCCGCTCGATCAGCGACTCGGTCGAGTAGTCGCCGCGCTGATCGACGTGGTACTTGACCTGATAACAGCGGTCGGGTATCCGGGTGCCGGGCTCGTGGCGCACGGTCACGTCATCCACGGAGCCAGCGAGCGCATCTTCGACAGTGACCAGCCGCACGTTCCGGCCCGGCATCTTGAGCTGAAGAGCCAGATACCAGGCGTAGAGGTGCTGGTACTCATCTCCGGCGAGGCGCGCCGCAACTTGATGTGCCATCCTTGAGAAGCTCCTGTGTGCGATCGGGCGAACTGGTCAGCGATCCGCCGGGTGTGATCATATCGAATGTGTCAAGGGCAGGCATGCGCGCGCGATCGGCCTGCCAGAGCAGCGCGCTCGCAACTCGGCGCGCGTCGGCCTCAGGATCGGCGGCTGCGCTCGGCCTATAACGAGCCGATCGGCAGTTTTTCCCGATTGCAGTCACCCCAGGCGCGCTCGCAACTCGGCGGGGTTTTGGCACAGAATCCGAGTTGCGAACGATCTGAGGATCGTGCTAGACTTGCCGTGCTGGCAACGGGGATCGCGGACGCACAGGAGCGGCGCTGCCGCGTGAAAACGGTGGCTCAGGTCATGTGAGATGGGACCGAGGCGTGAGCCAGCCGGCGGATCATCGGCAGCGCCCCGACACAGGGGTTTGCGACCCTTGATAACCTTGTCCTCGCGTGCAACACCTGCAAGGATCATCGGCAGCGCCCCGACACAGGGGTTTGCGAC
>DASUTC010000179.1 GCA_036374795.1 Herpetosiphonaceae bacterium | reverse complement strand
TCCGTACGATGTGCTGACGACGCGCGAGCGGGAGGTGCTGTATCTCGCGGCGAATGGCTATAGCAACCGAGAGATTGGTGATCGCCTGTCGATTAGCTCACGAACAGCCGAGATCCACCGCGCCAACCTGATGCGCAAGCTCAACCTGCATACGCAGACCGACCTGATTCGCTATGCGATCCGGCGGGGTGTGATCCCGATGGGAGATTGACGCTGCCGCCAGCAGCGCCGAGGCCGCTCAATCCTCCGTCCCACCTGGGAGCTAAAAATACGGATGCTTTTGACCTATCTTACGTAGTCATACGCATAGCTGAGCCTTGCGCCGTCCGCTACAGTAGGACGAACGACCTGTCCATCCACATGCTTGGAATGGGGCCGACGCCGCGATTGATCGCGCCGATGCCGAAAGATAGATCATGAAAGGAGCTCCAGGGCAAACCCTTAGCTCACGAAGCAGACCAGGCTGCTCTGGCTGGCGGTTCGTTGTGCCGACTCATTCTGCCCAGGTGGTGAGATGATGGGTGATGGACTGTGTGATCTGAAGGACATCGATCGGATCACGGTGCTGCTGATTGACGATAACCCAGGGTTTCGGCGCATCGCGGAACGGCTGCTGGCCGAGCATTACGCGCGCGAGATCGCGGTGCTTGGCGCGACGAGCATCGGCCAGGATGGGCTGAGGCTGGTCGATAGCTTGCACCCGCAGATTATTCTCGTGGGCATGGGCCTGCCGGTGTCTGCCGGTCTGGCGTTCGTGCAGGCGTTGCGGGTGGGCGGGTGGCGGATGGGTATTGTTGGGCTGGGCCTGCTCGCTACCACAAGCTACGAACAGGCGGTACGATCGGCGGGTGCCGATGCGTTCGTTCCCAAAGATGATCTGAACACGCGCCTGCTTGTGACGCTGCGAGAGGTGATGCGGCTCCGCTCCGAATTGGCATGATACTTGCTGCCGGGGCTGCTATTGTTCGCGGGAGTAGAACGATATGACGATGTTTCCAGAATCACACCAGGACCTCCTCAATGCCCAGGTTGCCATGCTCACCACAATCGGGCATGATGGATATCCGCAAGTCACGGCGCTCTGGTTTTTGCTCGACGACGATGGGACGCTCAAGCTATCGCTCAACACGGCGCGCCAGAAGGTGAAAAACCTCCAGGTGCATCCTGAATGCACGCTCTTTATCCTCGACACGGCGAATCCGTATCGGACGCTGGAGGTCCGCGCACGTGCGGAGATTACCCCGGACCCGCACTATGCGTTTGCCAAGAAGCTCGGCGCGAAATACGGCGGTGCCGATCTCAGCACCAACGATCGTCCGGGCGAGACACGGGTCGTCGTGTCGCTCCGGCCCGTCAAGGTGAATACGTGGGGTAGCTGATCGACGAGCAGGCGGTGTACGCCACCGTCTGGAATAACATCGCCCTCGTTGCGGGCAACAGCGCCGCGCTGCTCTCATGGCGCCGCGCCTGCCGCGCTGGGTTCACGTACGGCCCCGCGCCGCCAGCCAGAACGCCCCCCGATCAACCTCGGTTCCATCGCCTCGAACCCTCAACGATGACATCAGCCAGCGCGCAAAACTTGCTGCTGCTCCAGCGTGCGTCATACCTGATACACTACGACAGGTGCAGGCACAGATCGCTGGGCGCAGAGCGCAGCGAACGGTGAGCCGAATCCTATGCTTGCTCGCGTGTTCTTTTGTTCTTTGTTCTTCGGAGGCTCCATGAGCAACGATCACTCCCTTGAGGCGCTCATTCGCGAGACACAGCAGATCTGGGATCAGAAGGCGGGCTTTTGGGATGAGCAGATGGGCGAGGGCAACGCCTTTCACACACTGCTGGTCGCGCCCGCCGCCGAGCGGCTGCTGAGTGTTCGTCCGGGCGAGGCCGTGCTTGACGTGGCGTGCGGCAACGGTATCTTCGCGCGGCGGCTGGCCGAGCTTGGCGCTCAGGTCGTGGCGACCGATTTTAGCGCGCAGTTTTTGGAGCGAGCCAGGGCCAGGGCCGGGGAGCACGCCGCGCGGATCGCGTACCGGCTGATCGACGCGACCGACGAGGCGCAGCTGCTGGCGCTTGGCGAGCGGCGTTTCGACGCGGCGGTCTGCAACATGGCGCTGATGGACATGCCGACGATCCAGCCGCTCCTGTCGGCGCTGACGCGGCTGCTGAGGCCGGACGGTCGCTTCGTCTTCTCGGTGGCGCATCCGTGCTTCAACTCCAACGCCATGCGGATGGTCGCCGAGATGGAAGATCGCGGCGGGGTGCTGGAGACGACCTACGCGCTCACGATCACCGACTACCTGCGTGTGCCGCCGCAAAAAGGCGCGGGCATGAAAGGCGAGCCTGCCGCCCACTACTACTTCCACCGCCCGCTGAGCGTTCTGCTCGGCGCGTGCTTCGAGGCTGGCTTTGTGCTGGACGCTCTGGAAGAGCCCGCCTTTCCGGCACAGGAGAGCGCCAGGCCGATCCTCTCATGGTCCAGCTACGGGCATATACCACCGGTGCTGGTCGCGCGGCTGCGGCTGCCGTATCAGCCGGGATCGGCGGGCGGCCCGTAGCGGAGCGTGCGGGCGGCGCTCGACTTTCGCGATTCGCTGGATTCTGGTAGGCTTACGAGTAGCTGTAGTTTGAGCAGGACGATGCAGAAACCAGAGCGAAGCCATAGTCGAGCACAGCGCTGGCGTGATTGGCTGCAACAGATGCCGATCGCCGATCCCAGCGAGCGCCAGCGCGCGGTGCTGCTTGAGATGCTGCTGATCGGCACGCTGATCACGATCGCCGTCGCGATCGTCTCCAATCTTCTGATGTTCGGCGCGGACATGCTGACGCCGTACAGCCTGCTGCCCAACGTCGTCGTCGTGCTCTTCAACGCGAGCGCGCTGGTCGTGCTGCGGCGCGGCTACTTCCGCTGGTCGGTCGCGATCGTCACCGGCTCGGTGCTGCTTGGCCTGGCCTACAGCCTGTTGACCACCGGCTTTCACGCCAATGAAGACGCCCTGATCGTCTTCGTGATCCCGATCACGCTCGCGGGGCTGCTGCTCACGCGCCGCAGCCTGATGCTCACGACCGGCCTGAGCATGGCGATCGTGCTCGGTATCGACGTGTGGGAGCATGTCGAAGCTGCCTGGCTGGGCCGTACGCTTGCGTCGACGACCGTGATCGACGTGGTTGTGCTGCGCTTCGTGCTGGTGATGGGGCTGCTCGCGTTTTTGCTTGAGCGGTTTGGCCGGATGCGGGCCGAGGCGCTGGCGCTCCAGGTTGCGGAGCGAACCCGGCAGCTTGAGCAGGCCAATCATCAACTGCTGCGGCTCTCGTACCTCGATCAGCTCACCGGCATCGCCAACCGCCGCCAGTTCGATACAACCCTGGAGTGGGAGTGGCGGCGCGCCGATCGCACGGCATCGCCGCTCTCGCTGATCCTGATCGACATCGATTTTTTCAAGCGCTTCAACGATGCCTACGGCCATCAGCGCGGCGATCGGTGCTTGCAGGACGTGGCGCAGACGCTTCGCCACACCGTTCAGCGCACCAGCGATGTTGTAGCGCGCTACGGCGGCGAGGAGTTTGCCGTGATCTTGCCCGGCAGCGATGTTGCCAGCGCCGTCGCCCTGGCCGAAAAGCTTCGCGAGAGCGTCAGGGCGCGGGCGATACCCCACGCGCACTCTTCGATTGCCCCGGTGGTGACGATCAGCCTGGGCATTGCGACGATCACCCCGACCGCCCAGGACACATCGGGCGACCTGATCGCCTTAGCCGACCAGGCGCTCTACGATGCCAAGCACGCCGGTCGCGATCGGTATGCCCTGGCGCTGCCGAAAGGTCTGCCCGCGCTGGAGCCGGTGGCGGAGCGCTACGCGCGCATCACCGACGATGATCCCTAGAAGACCATCACGCCCAGCAGGCCAAAGAGCGCGCTGAGGCCCAGAATTGCCAGATCGGCCCGTCGAAGCTGCGCGGCCTGCGCTTCGGTGATTGCCGCTTGCAGCCGCCTGCGGTGCTGCGGCCAGCGCAGCAGATTGACCACGCCCAGCAGCGCGATCGGCGTCAGAAAGCCGGTGACGAGCCAGCTCCAGGCGACATAATGCGCGATCGTTGCATACCAGGCCAAGCCTGCGAGAACCAGGATGAGCGCGGGCGGGATCAGGACCGATAGTGGAATGCGCGTCGAGGCGTACTGCTGGCGTCGTCGGCGATAGAATGTCTGGGGGATCAGCAGGGCCGTGCCCGCCTTGCCAAGGCAAAGCAGCGCGATCAGCAGGCTCAAGACTTTAAACCACATAAGCACCTCATTATTCGGGCATCATAAATGGAAATTTAGGTTGTCCTAAATATAATCTCTGCGAGAACACGAGGCATGAGGCTTTGGTTGTATGTCGGCGAGATACGGTCAGGCGGCTGCGGCTCGGCGCACATGCCGAGAAGTGGCACCTATCTTGCTGCGCCTGGTTATCTACGTTGAACGATGCGCGTTTCTTCAGAGGGGAACTGCGAAGGAGGCACGTATGGCGAATGCACAGCAGGGCGATACGGTGAAGGTCCACTACACCGGCAGGCTTGAGGATAACACGGTTTTCGATACGTCGCACGGTCGCGAGCCCCTTGAATTCACGATCGGTGCCGGGCAGCTGATCCCCGGCTTTGAGCAGGCCGTGGTCGGCATGCAATCGGGCGATACCAAAACGGTGCAGATCCCCGCCGCGCAAGGCTACGGCGCGCATCATCCGGAGCTGGTGGCGACAGTCGATCGCAGCCAGCTACCCCAGGAGCTGGCGCTGGAGGTCGGGCAGCAGTATCAATTTCAGCAGCCGGACGGCCAGGCGGTGGTCGTCACCGCGACCGACGTATCGCCGTCGCAGGTTACGTTCGATGCGAATCACCCGCTGGCGGGGAAGGATCTGACCTTCGAGATCGAGCTGGTCGACATCGGGTAGCACCCTGCCAGCCTGAGATAGCCCAAGAATCGCCGGCCTGTGCTGGCGATTCTCGCTTAATCGCCGCTGATGGGACGGACCATCGTCGCGAACAGATGCTCCAGCGCCGCCTCTGGATTGTCGCAGAGGCCGCAGTGAACCGGCGAGGGCTGTACGATCGTGCTGCGCGGCGCTGCCAGCCAGCGAAAGCGCTCCTGCGGCGGCAGCAGCCCGATCGGACCCGCGACAGCGCCGCCCTGACAGACCAGCGGAATATGGTCGAGCTGCTCGCGGATCGGCGCGATGTCGAGGCCGGGCGCGAACGCCGCAAGACGAGCCGGATCGATTTCGATCCGCGCCTCAAGGAAGCGACGGGTGCGGCAAAAGAGCACAACGCCCACGTTGATGCACTCGCCGCGCTCGATCCGGGGCACTACGCGGATGATCGCGTACTCAAAGATGTTTCGCGCGGGCATCGATCGCCTCCTCCACAAACATGCGCGGCGACTCCAGGCGGCTCAGCAGATAGGTGATGTAGGCGTCGCGCTGCGCTGCCCGATCGACGAAGCCTGGCTCATCCTCCAGCCACACATCGGGGATGGCGGCGACCACCTGCTCGATCAACGCTGACGTAATGCGCGAGGCCAGCGCCTCATCGGCGTCGCGCAGCGTATCGGCGATCGGCAGCAGCACATGATCCTTGATCTGCGCAAAGCCGCTCCGGGCGCGCGTCTGGTAGTCGCGCCAGGTATGGTGGAAGTAGAGCGCCGCGCCATGATCGATCAGCCAGAGTCGGCGGTGCCACCACAGCAGATTCGGGTTGCGCGGCGTCCGATCGACGTTGGTGATGTAGGCGTCGAACCAGACGATCGTCGAGGCCAGCGTCGGCTCGATCGTGGGCAGCGTGACGCTATCGAAGCCGAGCGAGCCCGGCAGGAAGTCGAGCGCAAGGTTCAGCCCCGCGCTGGCATTGATCAGCTCTTGGATCTCGCCGTCGGGCTCGTTCCGCCCCAGCGCCGGATCAAGCTCGACAAAGACAATCTCCGGAATCGGCAGCCCAAGCGCCCGCCCGATCTCGCCACAGATCAGCTCGGCGATCAGCACTTTTGGCCCCTGCCCCGCGCCACGAAATTTGAGCACGTACAGGCCGTCGTCGTCGGCCTCGACAATCGCCGGTAGCGAGCCGCCCTCGCGGAGCGGCGTGACGTAGCGGGTGGCTGTCACCGTCCTCAGCATGGTTTCTCCATTCCTATGCGCCGGGAGGCCGGGGGTTTGGGGTGGCCCCCCAAACCCTTCCCCTTGCTGATGTAGAATCGCATACACGCTTTCCCGAAAAGGGTGTTGGATGCTGCTCTATGTCATCCTCTATGATACCGTAGAGTGGAAAGGCCCGCAGCGCAGGCCGCGCTCCATAGCTTCCTGGCAGCACGATCGACCCTGATCAAGAAGCTGTGAGCGCCTGTAAAAACCGATCGCGCACGGCAGCGGCATCGACCTTCGACACCCACTGCACATTAGCGGGCTCGCGCGCCACGATCGCCAGAAACGCCGCGAAGAGATCGAACGACGGATCGCTAAACGCACGATCGACCAGCGCGCTCAGCTCGGCGTCCGAGGCGATCAGCGTGAGATGCTCAATGAATGTCAGCGCGACGATCGTCTGGCCGTGCGTCAGGCTCCGATCGGCGACGATCTTGACGAGCGCGTCCTGGGTCGTCTGCGCCAGGGAGGAGTCAAAGGCCAGCATCATTGCGATCACATCCGGCAGGTTGGCGAGGGCTTGGCCCGTCAGCCGCTCGAACGCGCCCAGCAGACCGCGCAAAGGCTGCACCAGGAACCGGCCACCGGCATTGCCGCTCTCAAGCCGCTGTACATCTTCGGGCGTGACGACGAAGCCGGTGAACGTATCGAGCGGCACCATCGTCACGGGAATGCCCGAACCAAGCACGATCTCGGCGGCTTCAGGATCTTGCCACGCATTGAACTCGCTGACCGGCGTGTGATTCCCGCCACACTTCGCGCCGCCCAGCCACACGATCCGCCCGATCCCGTCGGCGGTGTCGGGGAAGCGCCGCACCGCCTCCGCCAGATTGGTCAGCGGGCCGAGCGCGACGACAGTGAAGCCTGGGCGCGACTCAGCCATGCTGCGGTAGAACAGCGGCGTGTTGTTAGGAAGCTGCTGGATCGGGTAGCGCCGCTGGGAGAACCACAGCCCGTCGGGGCCGTGGATCAGCTTGGGGATATGGCTCAGCTTGCCGCTGAGCGGCTTCTCCGCGCCCATCACCACGGGAATAGGCCGACCGGGCGCGACCACATCCAGCACGGTCAGCACGTTCTGCGTCGCGTTTTCCAGCGAGGTGTTACCGGCGACGGTACAAATTCCCAGGAGATCGAACTGGTACATCTGCTGGCTCAGCAGCCAGACGAGCGCTGATGCATCGTCAACGCCTGGGTCGCTGTCGATCACAACGGCGATCGGTTCATTCGCGGGGCGGGTCTGGGCCGAGCGCGATGTTGGCTCGTTCGGGTGGGCATAGGCTATCGGACTATCCAAAAGGTTGTGATCGAGGCGAAGGGCTGCCATGGCAGCCAGTAAGCCCATCCCTGTCCGCGTCAGAAACGTCCGCCGATCTTGATTCATCATGTAGCTCCTTAAATTAGGTATGGTTCCACAGTCGCTCACCACGGCACCCGAATGGGGATCGACGGTGATCAGCCGATCCAGCACCCTGGCAGCCGGGTTCCACAGTCGTGCGCGATCCGCGCACTATGGGGGCAGTTAGCTAAGGCAACGGTGGTCTTATCATAATAGGACTAATTGGTGCCTGAGGTGATGGTATTATATGGTCGAACCAGCACCCCCTATAGCCTATCCTCGTATGTCCTGGATGTTCTTACATCGGGAGGAGCATAGTGTTCTCTCACGTGCTACGGCGTCGAATCGCAGATAGCTGGCGTCCGCAAGAGCCGATCGTACTTCTGACGTTGATCTTTGCCGTGATACTCGTGGGCGTGGGAACGCTTGGGCTGTTCAACCTCGATCCGAGCGGCACGCCGCCGACGATTATCATCGTCGTCGATTTTATCGTCGGGGCGCTGCTCTTCTGGCTGGGGCGCTGGATGATCCGCAATCCCTTCGCCAAAGCGCCGCGCGTCATTGTGGTGACGCTGATTGCGATTGGCAGCTTTGTCGGGCTATCGGTTTCGACGGTTCCAACTGCGCGCTCGGCAGGTCTGATCCTGCCGATCCTGTTCGCCGTCGTCGCCACGGGACGCATCCTGCCGATTTTATTCTATCCGGTCATCGTTGGGCTGATCCTGCTCCTGAATCTGCCGATGAAGGAGCAATTTTCCGGCTTCGAGTTCGGCTTTGCCCTGCTGCTCTTTCTGGTGATGTGGAGCATCAGAGAGCACGCCGCGTGGCAGGGCGCGCAGCGGGCGGAGGCGGCGGCCAAGCTTCAGCAGGAGCAGGTGCTGACGACGTTTATGCGCTTTATCGCGCACGAGCTGCGGGGCGCGGCGAGCGTGCTCTCGGTGCTCGCTCCGACCTTACACGCGCGGCTTACCGCGCCGCCTGACCAGTGGGCTAGCATCGACGGCGCAGCGGCCTACACCGCGTATGCGGATACCACCAAGCGGATCAACGATCTGCTTCAACGCCTGTTGATTATTACGCGCGCAGGAGTATTATCATCAGAACAGATCCGCCGCGTCGCGCTCGCGCCGCTGCTCAAGGAAGCGATCAATGAGCTCATGGCGCTGGATCTGCCGATCGAGATCAAGCTGGACGTGCCGCCCGATCTCGAAGTTCAGGCTGATCCGGCCTATCTATGGATGGCCTGTACCACCGCGCTGCGCAACGCGGCTGAGGCGATGCAGGTCACGGGGCGTCCCACCGTTACCATCCGAGCAAGTCAAACCGAGCAGCAGTGTACAATCCGTGTCGAAGATTCGGGGCCGGGCTTTTCGCCGCGTCTCCTGGCGCAGCTCCAGGCGATGGGCACGACCAGCGCGCTGCCGATCGGCACCTTTACCACTAAAATCGGCGGCACCGGCCTTGGCTTGCCGCTGATGGATCGGGTGGCGCGGCTGCATAACGGTACGTTTAGCTGTGGGAATCTCGCTGGCGGCGGCGCCTGGGTTCAGATTATGTTGCCAAACCCGGAGCGCGCTCAGGCCTGAAGCGACAGCTTGATCTGTCCGGTGTCGCAGCACATCTCGTTGACAACTTGTAGCAGAATCGAGGGCGTATGGTACCAATAGTCACTGCATCTACGACACGAACGCCAGTGATCATCGTCGAAGACAACATCGGGATCGCGTTTTTGCTGGCGGAGCAGCTACGCACCGAGGCAGAGCACCTGCAAACGTTCGAAATGTATGGTCAGCACCAGATCGTGGCCAGCGGCTACCGCCTGCTGCGCACGCTGGATTCTCTGCCGGATGAGACGGTTCGGCTGATCGTGATGGACTATTCGCTCTCCGATGGCGACTGTATGCCGGTGTTGGCGCGGCTGCGCGATGATGCCGGCCAGAACGCGCATCCCGCGCTGCATCGTGAGGCAAAGATCATTGGCTGGAGCGGCAACGAGCAGTCGGTGACAACCTTCCGCGCCGCAGGTGCCGATGGCTTTATCTCCAAACATCGCGATCCGAAAGAGCTGATCCAAGACATCCTGCGGCTGCTTCAAGAGCTGAGCCATGCCAATTGGGCTGAGCTACGCTAGTCCACACACCTTCCTGCGATTAAAGGAACAAGGGAACAAGGGAGTTAAGCCTTGTTCCTTTGTTCTTTGTTTTCCTTCCTCCATGCTAGAATAGCGCAGTTTATCGAGACACCGGAGGGCTGTGCTGCCAGCGGTAGCCAGGCGGCGCCTCCGAGATCTGAACAACGAAGGACTGTGCGAATGTCAAGCTCTTGGGTGCGCGCCGCGATTGCCAGGATTCATGCCGATTTTAATCGCTCGGCTGACACGCATCTGATCCATGTGCCGCTACCGGCAACGCCGCAGATCCATCTCTACATGAAAGACGAGTCGACGCATGTCACCGGCAGCCTGAAGCATCGTCTGGCGCGATCCCTGTTCTTGTATGCGCTGTGCAACGGCTGGATCACCGAGCAGACCCCGATCATCGAGGCGTCGTCGGGCAGCACCGCGATCTCCGAGGCCTACTTTGCGCGTCTGCTCGGCCTGCGGTTTATCGCGGTGATGGCAAAGACCACCTCGCCCGCCAAGATCAGGCGGCTGACGCAGTACGGCGGCGAGTATGTGCAGGTGGATGATCCCAGCCAGGACTGTCAGACGGCGAAGCAACTGGCCGAGGAGATCGGCGGCCATTTCATGGACCAGTTTACCTACGCTGAGCGCGCGACCGACTGGCGCGGCAATAATAATATCGCCGAGTCGATCTTCACACAGCTCGCGCAGGAGCCGCACCCGATCCCGCGCTGGTTTGTCTGCGGCGCGGGCACGGGCGGTACCTCGGCCACGGTATCACGCTATATCCGCTATCGGGGCTTCGACACGCAGGTCTGTGTCGTCGACCCGGAGCATTCGGTGTTTTACAGCTACTACCACCAGCGCGATCCGAGCATTACGGTATCCGGCAGCTCAGGCGTAGAAGGCATCGGGCGTCCGCAGGTCGAGCCCTCGTTTCTGCCCGATTGTATCGACCGGATGCTTCAGGTGCCGAATGCAGCCTCATATGCGGCGCTCCACTTTCTCTCCGAGATCAGCAGCAGGCAGTACGGCGGCTCGACGGGCACCGCGCTCTATGGCGCGCTCAGGCTGATCGCCGAGATGGCGGAGCGCGACGAGCACGGCTCGGTGGTGCTGCCGATCGGCGATGCGGGTGTGCGCTATCTCGACACGTACTACAACCACGAGTGGCTTCAGGAGCAGCGCTACGATCTCGCGCCGTATCTGCACCAGCTTCGTACGTTCTATACAACCGGCGTCTGGGAATCATAGAGATAAGGGAACAAGCGAACACGCGGTTTAAGCCTTTGTTCTTTTGATCGTTTGTTCCCCTGCTCTGCGCCGCCTGTTCTGTGTTCCCTGTTCGGTTCTCGGTTCTTGGTTCTTGGTTTCGTTCTCCGCCCTAGTTCGGCGTGAGCGTACCGATCAGGTCGCGCGACGCGGGCTGTGAGTACGTCTTCCACCAGAGTGTGGCTGCGTGCCTATTGCTGCTGTCGTGTCGCTGCGTCCATTTGAAGCTGCCGCCGCAGCTCGCGCCGTCGATGATCGTCAGCTCGCTGGCCGCGACGACATGGTCGTCGCCGTCGAAGTAGCCGGGATGCTTGCACACGCCCGTGACGGCGACGCCGCTGTCGATCTCGCCCGTGCCGCACGAGCCGCCGATCGCATAGACCGGGCTTGAGGTGTTGTAGCTCAGCGTGTCGGTTGTCACCGAGCCCTGGGCGGCAGTGCGCGGCGCGCTATCGAAGATCCAGTTGAGCAGGCGCGTCTTGGCGGCGCTGACCGCTGCCGCATGGTTGCTATCGCTGGTGCTGGTGATCGCGCTGTGGCAGAACGAGCCGTACTTCACGCCGTGTGCCGGTCGCCAGGTCTGGCCGGGAGCGGGCGTCATCTGGATGCCGGTGGCGGCGGTACTACCCTGGGCATCGTACGGCAGCGGGCCGTCGCTGTAGCCGGTCCAGAGCGAGGGCGAGCAGCTTGCATAGGAGATCAGCATCAGCGCGCGCTTATTCTTAGCGACCCAGTCCGCCGCCGGAAAGCCGCCGATATAGCCCGCGTACTCGCACCAGCCATTGCCCAGCGCCGTGCTCGATCCGAAGCCCAGGATCGGATCGCCGTTCTTGCAGGTGGTGACGAAGCTGGCCGAGCCCACGACGTTGTACTTGCTGCTGTTGAGCGCGTCGAGCATGCCCTGCACCGAAACCACGCCCGCGATTTTGTGCTGCACGCCCCAGTTCATCGTGCCCACGCCGTCCGGCCCGACGTTGGCCGCGACCTCCATCGCGACGCGCCCGCCGGTGCTGTGGCCCACCAGGATCACATTCTTGGCATCGCCGGGAAACTTGCTCTCGATCTCGCGCGCCAGCCGATAGCGCCACTCGTACGCGGTGGTACACGGCTGTCCCTGCTTGGTCGTTGTGCAGCCGGGATCGCCGACCTCCCAGTCGTCCATGTAGAGCGGGCCGAGCGAGTCGGACGGGTGGTAGGGCGATGGCGTGGCGGTGTAAAGGTTGGCCCGCGCCGACCGGTAGGCGATCGTCACGCCGGGATGGGCGCTCTGGTAGGTTTGAATGCGGCTGCCGATCTCGGCATTGACCGCCGCCTCAAGCTCATCCAGCGAATACTGGGCGTTCTGCCGATCCGACGTGCCGCCTTTCACGCCATGCACGTACAGCAGATTCAACTGGATGGTCTGGGTGGCCGCTTTTGAGGCAGCGTTCGACATCAGCACGAGCGTAAGGCTGCACAGGCAGCAGAGCAGGTTGCGCAGCATGGTGCTGCGCGGCAGCGTGATCTTGAGCATCCTCGCTTCGATGGCATCCACGGCCAAACTCCTTCTGCGATCGATCGGCTCCCGCGCCAGCAGCGCGTTCGCCAGGCTTGAGGTTGACGAGCCTGGGAGGTGGGCCATGATACCAGCATACGCAGCCGATCGACGCAGCACAAGTAGGCCGATAGTCCTGTGATCGGGCTGGCGCTCTCAGGGGTTCCAGATCTATGGGGCGGATCGGGGTTGGGGCAGGTATGCTGCGAGGGTGCAGCGAGCTGTGATCACGCAAGGTACGAAGCAGTATCGTCCCTTGCCGGGGTAGCAAGCCTATTCTTCGCGTGCGGGTGTGCGGAGTCTGGCGCGCTCGCCTTGCTGCCGCGCCTTACGAGCGAGCGCCAATGCTCGCTTCTCGCCATGCCGGGCGATCGAAAACTTGGTGCGGCGCTGCTTCCCGACCGTGGTCGTCCAGGTAGCCTCGTAGTAGTCGGTGTGGCCTTCGCGCCGCCGCCGCACGCCGGGGATGCCGGTGGATGAGTACACGGTGCCGAGAACCTGGCGCTCGGTGCGTGGCTTGCCAAGCTCTTTTTCCGTCGCGTCGCGCCAGTCGAGAGCGGCACCCAGCGCAGCCAGACGGTCGCCGTACACGCGGTCGGAGAAGAATTTCGACCGGCGCTCACCTTTCCACTGGATGCGCACAAAATAGCCGTGCGTGTTCTTCTTAGGATGGTCGATTCGGGTTAGGTTCTTGTGCCTGACGGTTCGCGTTTTCATTTTGCTTAGTATCATGCATAAACTTTAGTGATGCTAAGCATTATACACTACTCATGACCACTAATGTGCAAGATCCCTCGATTTCCACGGTCGGCGCTGCGAACTTGGCTGATTCTGCGATACTGAGGCGACCGCTCGTACCTCAGAGCGTGCTGTGTGGAGGCTGGAAGTACAGGGTGGCTATACGGATCTCGCTCTACGCGCTGAATACACAAGGCGATCGATCCACAAGCAGATCGGTCGCCTTGCGCTATGCAGAATCAAAGCACCTTTTCGGGGATCTGCGTTCTGCGTTGCGGCCCTCACCCCCGGCGCTGTCGCGTCTTCCCCTTCCCCACCTTCGCGGGTCCCGTTCCCGCTCGGCCTGCGGCATAGGAGAAGGGGAGCAGCCAGGTCTTGGTTCTTCGTCGCTAGACCTCCGGCTCGGCGCTGGCGGGCTGCGTTTCCTCCGGCGCGCGCAGCCGGACGTAGGCGAAGCTCTCGGCAAACTCACAGTCGATGCCGCGCTCACGCGCCTCCTGGGCTGCGTGCATCGCCCACTCGCGCACCATCGGCTCCGGATTCCAGTCGCCCATCTGGCTGGCATGCGCCCGCAGCGAATCGATCTTGCGCTCGATGTCGGCCTGGGTCAGCGGCACCCACACGGTTGGCGTCACCGGCACCGACAGATAGACCTCGCTAACATCGTGCGGCTCCAGTCCTTCCTCAAGCAGCTCCAGCGCCGACAGCCGCGTATTGGCCGTGGGCATGATCGCCGCCAGCGTCGCATCGGCGACGGCGCGGTGATCGGGGTGGTTGATGTAGGTCGGGCTATAGCGGAAGAGCGGGTCCTGGGTGATGATCACATCGGGACGCACGCGGCGAATGACCCGCGCGATCTCAAGGCGCAGCTCCAGCGTCGGCTCGACCCGACCGTCGACGTAGCCAAGAAAGGTTACATCGTTCGAGCCAAGCACCCTGGCGGCGTTGCGCTGCTCCTCGCGGCGAATCTGGGCAAGCTGCTCCTGGGTCTGGTTCGGATCGCGGCTGCCGCCCGTGCCATCGGTGATCAGCAGGTAGTGAATGCTCGCGCCGTTCGCCGCCCAGTGCGCGAGCGTGCCGCCTGCCATAAATTCGCCGTCGTCGGGGTGCGGCGCGACGATCAGCACGCGCTTGGGATGGGGATTAGGGACAAGTTCAGGCATAATCGCTCCTTGTTGAGTACCCTGGATCGTCGACGGCAACGCGCCAGATACGCAGCAGCTCCGGCAGATCGGCGACGATCGCGTCGGGCACGACCAGGCCATCCTCGGCCTCGGCAGCGGTCGAGATGCCAGTCAGGACCATCGCCGTACGCAGCCCGGCGGTTGCGCCGCCGACAATATCCGTATCGTAGCGGTCGCCGATCACGAGCGTCGTGGGCGCCTGGGCTTCCAGCAGCTTCAGCGCGGCAATGAACATTCCCGGCTCCGGCTTTCCGATAATCATTGGTTTTTGATCGGTGGCCGCCTCCAGCGCCGCCAGGAGCGCGCCGCAGCCCGGCACGATTCCATCCTCGGCGGGAAACGTCTTGTCGGGATTGGTGCCGACGAACGTCGCTCCCGCGCGGATCGCCAGGCACGCGGCGCGCAGCTTGGCGTACGTGACCTCGAAGTCCGCGCCGACGACGACGAACGACGGCGCTTGTTCTTCGAGCACGAAGTAGCCGTCGCCGAAGAGCGGCTGGATCAGGCCGTCCATGCCGACGGCATAGATCGGCGTGCCAGGCGGCGCGACCGACCGCAGATAGACGTTGGTCGCAATCGCCGAGGTGATGATCCGCTCCGGCGCGATCTTCAGGCCCATCGCCTGGACGTTGGCCGCGAACTGCTCCGGCGTGCGGCTGGCGTTGTTGGTGATGCAGGCATAGGGCAGCCGCCGCGCTTCCAGAAACGCCAGCAGCTCGTTGACGCCCGGCAGCGCTTGCGCGCCTCGGTACAGAACGCCGTCCATATCGAACAGGACCGCGCGGATTGCGCGTAGATCGAGTGGCATGCTGACTCTCCAAGCCCTCACACGCGCCCAGCGCGTACCCGGCGGCGTGAGGGCCACCAATGAAACTACATGCGCTCCGGTGCCTGGATCGCCAGCAGCCGCAGGCCGTTGCGGAGCGCCTGTGCGGTCGCCGCGACCAGATGCAGCCGCGCCGCGCGAATCTCAGGTGTGGGCGCGTTGAGCACGCGGTGATCGCGGTAGAATCGGGCAAACTCGCGCGCCGTGGCGTAGAGCCACTCCGCGATGCTGTAGGGCGCGTACGCCGCTCCGGCCCGCCGCACGACGCCGGGAAAGCGCGCGATCTGCTTGATCACCGCCAGCTCCTCCTCGGTCAGCAGGCTGTGCGGATCGAACTCGGCGGGTAGCTCGCCCGCCTCGCGCAGGATCGAGCAGCAGCGGGCGTGCGTGTATTGCAGATACGGCGCGCTGTTGCCCTCGAACGAGATCATCCGATCCCAGTCGATCGTGATGTTGCGCTTCGGATCTTGATACAGATCGTTGTAGATCACCGCGCCGACGCCGACGGCCTCCGCGACTGAGTCGATCTCCTCCGGCGTAAGCTCGGTCTTGCCCTCCGCGATCTTCTGCTCGATCAGCGCTCTCGCCCGCGCTTTGGCCTCGTTGAGCAGCGATTCGAGGTAGATCATGTTGCCCCGGCGCGTCGAGAGCGGCTGGCCCTCGGCGCTGAAGACGGTGCCGAAATAGATATGCACCAGCTCGATCTCCTGGGCATGGCCCAGCGCGCGCGCCAGCGCGAAGACCTGGCGGAAGTGCAATTCCTGCGGCTGTCCCACGACGTAGATGAGCTTGGCCGGGTGATACTCGCGCTCGCGGTAGATGATCGTCGCAATATCGCGCGTCAGGTAGAGCGTCGCGCCGTCCGAGCGCTGGACAAGGAACAGCGGCAGCTCTTTGCCGTTTTTGTCGCGCAGCTCCTTGACGATCAGCGCGCCGCCCGGCTCCCGATGGCCCAGCCCCGATTGCTCGACCCTGCCGATCACCGACGGCAGCATATCGGCGTAGAAGCTCTCGCCGTGCTGCATGTCGAAGTGGACGCCCAGCCGATCGTAGTTGGGCTGATTGGCGCGCTTGGTCGTCGTCACCATCCACTCCCACAGCTCGCGAGCGGTCGGATCGTTCTGCTCCAGCTTGAGCGACCAACTGCGGGCCTCATCGTCCAGGTTTTCGGCGTCGGGATTATCCTCGTCTTCGTCGATTTTGCTGCCCATCAGCCGATTGTAGCGCGTATAGATCTCCTCGATCTTACTCAGCACCTCCTCGCCCTCGCCCTCAGGCCGCCCGAAGCGCTGGATCGCGGCGATGTTCGTGCCGAACTGCTTGCCGTAGTCGCCCAGGTGGTTATCGCTGAGCGTGTGGTAGCCCAGAAAATCGAGGATGTTACGGATCGACTGGCCGATGATCGTCGAGCGGATATGCCCGACGTGCATGCGCTTGGCGATGTTGGGCGACGAATATTCGACGATCACCGTCTGATTCTGGCCCTGGTCGTCGCTGCCGTAGCGCTCGCCGAGCCGCGCGACCTCGTCGAGCACGGCGCGCACAAGCTGCGGCGGGTTGAGCGTGAAGTTGAGAAACGGACCAGCCGCCTGGACGCTTCCGATCAGACTGTTCTCGTCGAAGCGCAGCGCCGCCGCGAGCTGCTGCGCCAGTTGTGGCGGTGCCGTACCCGCCTGCTTGGCTGCCCGGAAGCACGGAAAGGCCAGGTCGGCGGGCACATTCGCCTTCGGCTCCGCCAGATCGATCTGATCGGGCGGGACCAGGCCCGTGGCGACGATGGCGTGCTGTATCTCACCGGCAAAGCGGTCGAGGGCATACTCCATAGAAAGCTCCTGTAACGATCTACTCTTCAAAATTGTACCACCGCGCGCTGAGGTGACATGCGTCTTGAGACGATACTCAAGCTGTCCTGCATCGACGCTGATGATGCCCCGGACGCGCAAGTACGATTTGGGGAACACCTGACCCGGCCTATTTGCCCTTACGCCGCATCCAGCGCCGCCAGCCGATCGCGCCAGGCATCCGTGGCAAAGGCCAGCCGACCCCGGCAGATCGTGGCCTGAAGCTGCAAGTCGGCGTCGAAGATCGCCAGGTCGGCGTCGTAGCCGGGCTGGAGCCGTCCCTTGCGCTGCGTCACGCCCGCTGATCGCGCCGGGTTGAGCGTCAGCATGCCGACCGCAGCGGGCAGCGGCACGTCCACGCGCTCGACCAGATTACGTAGCGCCTGGTCCATCGTCAGCACGCTGCCGGTGATCGTGCCGTCGCTGAGCCGCGCCACGCCGTCGATCACGCGGGCGGGCTGTCCCCCGAAGGTAAACTCGGCGTCGGGCAATCCCGCGCAGGAGAGCGCATCGGTGACGACGATCGCGCGCTCCGGTCCCAGCGCCCTGAGCATGATGCGCAGCGCGGCGGGATGGACATGCACGCCATCGGCGATCAGCTCGCCGCGCACGCTCTGCGCCTCGACGATCGCGCCAAGCGGTCCCGGCTCGCGGTGATGCAGCGGACGCATCGCGTTGAAGCAGTGGGTGGCGTGGGTGATGCCCAGCGGGATCGCGTCGCGCGCCTCTTCGTATGAGGCATCGGTGTGGCCGATGCTGACCGTCACTCCTGCGGCGACCAGCCGCTGGATCATGGCGTCGGCGTTGGGCAGCTCCGGCGCGAGGGTGATCAGCCGCAGGTAGCCCTGGGTCAGCGCCAGAAGCCGCTCAGTCTCGGCGGGATCGGGCCGTCGCAGCCACGACGGATCGTGCGCGCCGCGTCGCTTGACGCTCATGTACGGCCCCTCAAGGTGAATGCCCAGCGGCTCGGCACCTCGCTCGCCCGCCTCGATCGCGGCGATGGCGGCGCGGATCTGGGCTTCGGGCAGCGTTCCGGGCACGCCCACAACGCCGAGCAAAAACGAGGTGGTGCCGGTGCTGGGCGCCCAGCGCGCATAGGCGTGAATCTCGTCGGGATCGGTGGTATGCAAGTTGAAGCTGCCGCCGCCGTGGGTGTGAACATCGACGAAGCCGGGCACGACGATCGCGCCGTCCACGTCCAGCGCGAGCTCCTGCGATCCGGCATCCTGTCCGGCGGCGACGATCCGCTCGTCCTCGACGGTTAGCGCGGCGTTGTGCTGCTCGCCAGCGGCCTCGACCAGATGAGCATGATGAAGGGTCCAGCGCATCGCAAGCTCCTTTGGGTTAGAATGAATGCTCCTGCTAGGGTAGCATAGGTTGTGCAATTGTAAGAAGCAGAGCGATGGATAGACCACCGCAGCCAGTGTATCAGGACTCCGCGCAGCTCAGCGTGTACGCCGCAGGGCTTGAAGCCTACCGGCGACCAATTGAGGCGATGCTCAGCCGACTCTTCGATGAGCTGCTGGTCGAGCGGCTGTGGGCGCGCGATTCCAGCCTGTGGCATCCTTCCGCCGAGACGCAGGCCAGGATTCGCGAGCGCCTGGGCTGGCTCGATCTGCCCGCCTCGCTTCCGCCGCTGCTCGACGATTGGCTGCGGCAGGCGCGCGCTCAGGGCATGACCGATCTGCTCTACGCTGCGACGGGCGATGCTGGCGGCGCGGCGCGGCTCTGGCGCGATCTTGCCGGAGCTGCGCGGCACGGCCTCAACGTGGCGCTGCTCGACACGATCGAGCCTGGAACTGTGCGGGCGACGCTCGATGCGGTGGCCTGGGAGCGTACGGCGCTGGCGCTGGCGGTCGATGCCGACCTCACGCCCGATCAGGACGCGCTGGCACGGCTGGTTGTCGCGGCGCACGCGCTGGCCGCGCTCCACGCCGATCTTCCGCTGCTGGTACTCGCGCCGCCCGACTCGCCGCTGGTGCAGTGGATTCAGTCGCAGACCCATGCGGCGCTGCTGCCGCTCCCATCGAATCCTGGCGCGCGCTTCGGCACGCTCTCGCTCCTGGGCCTGGTGCCCGCCGCCCTGACAGGCTGGGACGTTGCGCGGCTCGGAGCGGCGGCCTTCGAGCCGCGCGCCGCGTGCAGGCGCTCCGACGATCCGGCGCGCAATCCCGGCGTGTGGCTGGGCACGACGCTGGCGGTACTTGCCCAGCATGACCACGATCGGCTGACGCTGCTCGCGCCGACCGCGCTGCTGCCGCTGGCGCGATGGATCGCGGGGTTCGTCTCCGGCTCGCTCAGCAAGCACGGGCGGGGGTTTGTAGCGGGAGTCGAAGCACAGAGAACAAAGAACAAAGAACAACCGGCACACCAAGCACGAACCGAGAACGTTGAACTCGACTCCCGCCCCCCGACTCCGGACGCCCGATCTCTAATCGTTGAGCTGCGCCTGGCGCGCATGAGCGACTCCGATCTCGATCAGCGCTGCGCTGCGCTGCGCGAGGCGGGAGCGCCCGTGATCACGATCGAGCTGGCGGATGTGGACGCGGCAGCCGCGCTGATCGTCTGGTGGCAGGTGGCGGTGGCGACGACCGCCGTGGTGATCGGGCTTAATCCATTCGATGAGCCGGATACCGCCGCGCGGCACGCCTACCTCTGGCGACGACTCCGACAGCCTGAGGCGCGCGTACAGCCTGTGTCGATCGAGGCCGAGACGCTGCCATCGGCGCTGGAGCGCATCGCGCCGACGATCCGCAGCGCGGGCTGCCTGCTCATCGCCGCCTACCTGCCGCCGACACCCGCCGTCGCGGAGCGGCTGCACGCGCTGCGCGCGCTGCTGCACCGGCGCTTTGGCGCGGCAACGGTGCTGATCGATCCGCTGCGTGACCTGGGCTTTGCCACGCAAGTGCTGCACGCTGGACGGCCCTGCGCGGCGCTGCTCGTGACGGCGGACTCGTCGACGGACGCTGCGGTGCCTGGTGTGGGCTGGACGCTCGACGATCTGCGCCGGATGCGGATTGCGGCGGATGCCGAGGCGTGGACGCGGATGCAGCGACCGTTCGTGCATGTCGATCTCGGAGACGATCCTGAGCGCGGGCTGCGGCGCTGCATCGAGCGGCTCATCGAGACATAAAGCTCCAGGTTCAAAGTTCGATGGACTCGAAACTTGAAACGCGAAACTCAAAACCCACCGCGCGAGCGGATGATCTGGCCCGTGATCCAGCCCGCCTGCGCCGATGCCAGGAACAGGATCAGCCGGGCCGCGTCCTCAGGCGTGCCGATCCGACCGAAGGGCGCGCGGGCCAGCAGCGCGGCGCGAAGATCGTCGTCGATCCAGCCGGTGTCGGTGATGCCGGGATCGACCGCGTTGACCGTCAGGCCGAGCGGCGCAAGCTCTGCGGCAAACGTCACGGTCAGCGCTTCGATCGCGCCTTTGCTGGCGACATACGCCAGCTCGCCGGGCATCGCGCCGAGGCCCTGGCCCGACGTGAGATTGATCACGCGACCGCCCGCGCCGCCGGGATAGCGCTGCGCAAACTCCGTCGTCAGCAGCGCGGTAGCGCGGGCATTCACCGCGTAATGCCGGTCGAGCGAGGCTGCCGCGAGCGCCTGCCAGCCGTCGCGCTCCGAGTGGGCGGCGTTGTTGATCAGGATCTGCGCCGGACCCAGCGCGCGCTCGATCCAATCGAACAGCGGCGGGATCGCGGCGGGATCGCCCAGATCGATCTGGTAGGCATGCGCTGATGTGCCGCCCGCGCGCAGCGCGGCGACAAGCGACTCCGCCTGCTCAGGCGCGCGATAGTACGCGATGCACACAGCCGCGCCTTCCGCCGCCAGCGCGCGCACGATCGCCGCGCCGATGCCGGTATTGCCGCCGGTCACGAGCGCGACCTTGTTGGTCAGGCCATAGTCGGGCATGGATCCTCCTGTCAGCGCCGACGCGCGCGCTAGCTCCTGGTACATTGTACTCCCGGTCGCGCGGCTGTCGCTCAGCCGCTCGATGCGCTCACTCGGTTTAACCCGGCTTGATCTTTGCAGCACTGTAGTAGTATGTTATAGTACCGCCGTCGAACGGAAAACCCCTCGTGCGCTGTACGCCTAACCACATCACGCCTGCGCAGCGCATCTGCTCTACATGACGCATCTGCTGCCAGACCACGCGGGTACACGTTGGGCAGGAGCGTCGCCCAAGTATTTCTCTTGCCGATGCAGCATCGCACGCGCTGGCTCCCCCAGACGCGCCTCGGTTCTGCACGAGCCACACCGAGATGACATGTTAGCCGTCACTCGCTATCTCGCTCCTGGCATGCACTCGGAGAATCGTATGCGATTAGCTCCGCAACAGCGGCTCTTCCCCGCCCTTCAACGCGGCGTCTGCTTCGTCTGGAAGCCTCCGCTGCCCGGCCCTGCCGATCATGGAGCGCCGCCGTGGAGCTAGAGCAACAGCAGGCTATTTTGCGCCTGGTGCTGGATAGCATGGTCGGCGGCGTGCTGGTCTTCGATATCACCGGCAAGATGTTGCTGTCGAACCGCGCGGCGAAGGAGATCCTGCCTCGGCATACCGCCGCCGGAACGATCGACGAGGTCTTCGCCATGTATCGGCTGTACGATGTCGATACGGTGACGCCGATCGCGTCCGATGACTTGCCATCGGCCCGCGCGCTGCGCGGCGAGACGATCGACGCGCGCGATTTCTTTGTGCGCGCCGCCGATGTGCCGGGCAACCTGTGGCTGACGGTGAGCGTCCGTCCGCTCGATCCCGACATTGCCCGGGTGCAGAGCGCGATGATCCTGTTTCGCGATACGACCTGGCAGAAGCAGGCCGAGGTCGCGCTGCGCGCCAGCGAGGAGGGCTTTCGGCGCGCCTTCGACGATGCCGCAATCGGTATGGCGCTCGTCGATCTGGATGGCCGCTTTCTCCAGGTCAACCAGTCGCTCTGCGACATCACCGGCTACTCCGAGCACGAGCTGCTGGCGACGACCTTCCAGGCGATCACCTATCCCGACGATCTCAAGGCCGATCTGTCGTATATGCGGCAGTTGCTAGGTGGTGAAATTCGCACCTACCAGATGGAAAAGCGCTATATTCATAAGTGCGGCGACGTGGTATGGATCTTGTTAAGCGGCTCGCTGGTGCGGAACGACGCGGGACAGCCCTGGTATTTTATTGCCCAGATTCAGGATATTACGCCGCGTAAAGCCGCCGAGGCCGCGCTGGAAGAAAGCCGACGCTTTGCCAATTCGATCGTCGAGACGACGCCGGATATGGTGTATGTGCTCGATCTGGACAGGCTGCGACACGTGTACGAGAATCGCACGCCCGCTGCGGTCCTGGGCTATACGCCCGCCGAGGTGCAGGCGATGGGCGCGATGTTTGGCACGCTGATCCGCCATCCCGACGATTTTCCGCAACTGCTGGATTCTGTGGAGCGCCTGCGACGCGCGCAGGATAACGAAGTTGTCGAGACGGAGTTTCGGCTGCGGCGGGCAGATGGCACCTGGCGCTGGTTTTATAGCCGCGATGTCGTCTTCACGCGCGATGTGGATGGGCGGGTGCTCCAGTCGGTGGGCATTGCGCAGGATATTACCGAGCGCAAGCAGGCCGACGAGCAGATCCGTGCGACGCTGAAAGAGAAGGAGATTCTGCTGGCCGAGATTCATCACCGCGTCAAGAATAATTTGCAGGTGATCTCCAGCCTGCTGAAGCTTCAGGCCAGCCAGCTCCGCGATCCCGATGTGCTCGAACTCTTCCGCGACAGCCAGCATCGGGTGCGCTCGATGGCGCTGGTACACGAGAAGCTCTACCAGACACATGATGTTGCGCATATCGATTTTGCGGACTATCTCAAAAGCTTGACGGATTTTTTGCTGCGCGCGTATGGCGAGCGCGGCGGCACGATCGATCTGCGCATCAGCGCCAGCAAGCTGCCGCTCGACATCGAGCGCGCGGTTCCGCTGGGGCTGATCATCAACGAGCTGGTGTCGAATGCGCTGAAGTATGCGTTTCCCGGCAGCCGGGGCGGCGAGATCATGATCGATGTTCAGTCCGACACGGGGACGCTGGCGCTGACGGTGCGCGATAACGGCATCGGCCTGCCCGATACGCTGGATGTGGATCGTCCGCAGACGCTTGGCCTGCGGCTGGTTCATGCGCTGGTCCGGCAGTTGCATGGAAGCGTGCGGTTCTTCTCCGATTCCGGCACGACCGTCGTCGTTTCGATCAAGGAGGGCGCGCTATGACGCGAACGCGGATCATGGTGGTCGAAGATGAGCAGATCATCGCGCTCGACCTTCGGGAGACTCTGGAGCGGCTGGGGTACTGCGTGGCGGCGCTGGTCGCATCCGGCGAGGAGGCGCTGGACCAGGCTGCCAGGGCGCGGCCCGATCTGGCGCTGATGGATATTAAGCTGCAAGGAGCGCTCGACGGCATCGACGCTGCCGAGCGGCTGCGTCGGCAATTCGGCATTCCGGTGATCTATCTCACGGCGCACGCCGATACCGCAACGCTTCAGCGGGCCAAGCTGACGGAGCCGTACGGCTATGTGCTGAAGCCTTTTGAGGAGCGCGAGCTGCATATTCAGATCGAGATGGCGCTCTACAAGGATCAGATCGAGCGCAAGCTGCACCAGCTTGAGCGCTGGCTTTCGGCGACGCTGACGAGCATCGGCGATGCGGTGATTACGACCGATACGTCCGGTACGATCAGCTTTATGAATCCCAAGGCCGAGCAGCTCACGATGTGGTTGCAGGATACGGCGGTGGGTCGTCCCGTCGCCGAGGTGCTGTGCCTGATCTCGGCGACGACGCGCCAGCCGGTGGAGGATCTGGTGCCGCGCGTGCTGCACGACGGGATGACCATCGAGCTGGACGATGAGACGATGCTCGTGGCGCGGGATGGACACCAGATTGCGGTGGATGATACCGCCGCGCCGATCCGCGACGACTACGGCAAGATTACGGGCGTAGTGATCGTGTTCCGCGATGTGACGGAGCGCAAGGCCGCCGAGGAGGCGCTGCGGGCCAGCGAGGAGCGCTACGCGCTGGCTGCGCAGGGCGCCAACGACGGGCTGTGGGATTGGGATCTGCAATCCGATAGGATCTATTACTCGCCGCGCTGGAAGTCGATGCTCGGCCATGCCGAGCATGAGGTCGGCGGCAAGCCCGACGAGTGGTTTGATCGGGTCCATCCTGAGGATCGCGAGGCGCTGCATACCGCGATCACCGAGTATCTGCACGGTCCCGCGCCGCGCCTGGAGATCGAGCAGCGCATACGTCACGCCGACGGCACGTATCGCTGGATGCTGGTACGCGGCCTGGTGGTGCGCGATCAGGCGGGCTTGCCCGTGCGGATGGCCGGATCGATCACCGATATTACCGCGCATAAGCAGGCCGAGGATCAACTGCGGCATGATGCGCTTCACGATGCGCTGACGGGCCTGCCCAATCGCACGCTCTTTCTCGATCGGCTGCACCACGCGCTGGACTATGCGCAGCGCCATCCGACCTATCAGTGCGCGCTGCTGTTTCTGGATCTGGATCACTTCAAGACGATCAACGACAGCCTGGGCCATGCCGTGGGCGATGATCTGCTGCGCGCCCTGGCGCATCGTCTGGAGTCGTGCCTGCGCACCGGCGATACGCTGGCGCGGCTCGGCGGCGACGAGTTTACGATTCTGCTCGACGGGATTACCGATAAGAGCGATGCGGTGCGCGTGGCGGAGCGCATTCAGCATGTGCTTAAGGTGCCGTTCTCGCTTGAGGGCCATGAGCTGTTCGCCTCGACCAGCATCGGGATTGCGCTCAGCTCGGCGGGCTATACCGATGCTCAGACGATGATGCGCGACGCCGATAGCGCGCTGTATCATGCCAAGCACGGCGGGCGGGCGGCCTATCAGTTCTTCAATCAGGAGATGCATGTGCTGGTGCGCGAGCGGCTTCGGCTTGAAACCGATCTGCGTAACGCCGTCGAGCGCCGCGAGTTTGTGCTGCACTACCAGCCGATCGTCGATCTTCAGTCGGGGGCAATCACCGGGCTTGAGGCGCTGGTGCGCTGGCAGCATCCGCAGCATGGGCTGCTCTACCCGGCGGCGTTTCTGAACGTCGCGGAGGAGACGGGGCTGATCGTGCCGATCGGGGCCTGGGTGCTGCGGGAGGCGTGTCGGCAACTGGGCGCGTGGCATGCGCTGTTCCCCGGCCATGCCGCCTTGACGGTGAATGTGAATCTGTCGGGACGCCAGCTTATCGACACGCTGCTGCTCGATCAGATCGATCTGACGCTGAGCGAGACGCACGTCGGTGTGGACTGTGTGCGGATGGAGATCACCGAGAGTATGCTGATGGAGACGAGCAGTATCGCCCGCACGATCCTCGATCATCTGCGCACGCGCGGCACGCAGCTCGCGCTGGATGATTTCGGAACGGGCTACTCGTCGCTGAGCCTGCTGCGCCGCCTGCCGATCAGCGTGCTCAAGATCGATCAGTCGTTCGTCAAGGATCTGGATAATCCCGAAAACGCGGAGATCGTGCGGACGATCATCGCGCTGGCGCATAACCTGGGGATGCGGGTGGTCGGCGAGGGCGTGGAGACGGAGGCGCAGTATCGGCAGCTTCGGGCCTGGGGCTGCGACGGCGGGCAGGGCTATTTCTTCGCGCCGCCGCTCGATCGGGATGCGATCGAGGGCTTGCTCAAGGAGGGCGGTGTCATGCGGGCGGTGTAGGCCCTCTCCATGTCCAGAGGGCACCCGCCCCTCTCCCATTGCGATAGGCGAGGGGGAGATGTGGAGCAGGCCCTCACCCCGGCGCTGCCGCGCCGCCCCTCTCCCAATGCGATAGGAGAGGGGCAATGACGTGGGACACGGCGGTGCGGGACGGGCAGGGCCTCACCATGCCGGGTGCCATGCCGGGTGCCATGCCCAGAGGGCACCCGGCATGGCACCCGCGCACTTCCCCACGCTCAGGCGGGCTTCCGCCTTCGCGGCCTGCGGCATAGGCAAGGGGAGCATGCATACGGAGACACGATCCTCTCCTCTCCTACGGCAGTGGGAGCGGGGTGCTGAGCGCAGCGAAGCGGGGTGAGGGCCTACCCCTCCGCCTCCCTCGGCAGGCGCGCTGCGACCGCAGGCAGCGCCGGAAAGGGCGCGTGCGGCTCGGCCTGATACCAGTACGCCGTGCTCGAAACATCGTCGGCGCGGTGATTGGCGTGGCCGTGCTCGATCGTCACGCGGATCGCCTGCTCGAAAACGATCGGGTCCTCGATGTGGAAGCGGTAGAGCGTCGAGCAGCCGCGATAGTTCTCGCCGCCCGCCAGCGGCAGGCCGTGGTACGGCGCGGAGAACGGCTGCGTGGGCGACCACGCCGATCCCGCGTAGTCCTCGGTGCCGGTGCCGTGGATGCTCGGCGGCCAGCCCTCGCCGTCGATAAAGATCATCTCGTCGCCCTCACCGTACCAGCTATAGCGCGCGTCGGGATGGCCGTTGAAGACATTGAGCGAGCAGCCGACGTAGTGCCCCGCGCCCTCGGCCTCCAGAATGACATAATTCTCGCTGCCGTCGGCGTTGGAGCCGCCAGCAAACCACTCGTCGAAGTTGTCATCGCGCAGCGGCAGCGTCGCGGTCGTCGGATGCTCGCAGCGCCACTGCGCGTGGAAGCGCAGCAGATCGTCGGGGATGCGCGCGTGCTGCTCGTAGTCGACATGATAGTACAGCGTCGTCGGATGATCGCTGCACTCGCTCGTGACCTCGATCCGCGCGCCGCTGGCGAAGGGCATCGGAAACCAGCAGTTGAACGCGCGACCATCCTGCGGGCTCATCTGCAACGGCAGCGAGGCGAACGTCACCGTCCGCCCGTGGCCCACGCCGAAGAAATCGCCAAGCGGCACCTCGACGCTCGGCGTGGCCTCGCCGTCCCACCAGATGCGCAGCACCAGCCGCCGCAGAAAGGCCGCCTCCTTGGAGGCGCAGGTCATCCAGATATGCGTGATGCAGCCAGCGCCCGCGATCTCGCCCAGCAGCGCCGTCTCGCCCGGCTGGATTACGATGAAATCGGCATTGCCGCCGCTGCGATCGAAGGACGACAGGCGGCGGCTGCGGCAGGCCCGGCGACGAGCCAGCGAGCGCAGCGGCCCGCCGCTGAACGGATCGTCATGATTGGGGAGCAAGCGTCACCTCCATGTTGGATTCAAGCGTAATCTCAGCCCAGGAGCCGAGATCGTCGGCTGCCAGCGCCAGAGGGCGATCATCGCAGCGGAGCGCGCGCCACGGATCGAGCAATCGCACCCGCAGCGTGAGCGGCTCGGCAAAGGGATTGCGCAATCGCACCCGTTCGGGCCGCGCGTCGGCATCGACCAGCGCCGACGGCTCAAGCATCCAGACGCGCTGGCCGAGCCAGAGATGACCCCAGCGGGCGGCCTCCTGAAAGGCGTAGATCGCCAGGCCGTTGCACCAGGCGTGCGCCAGCGGCAGCATCGCGCCCTTGGGATGCGTCCAGTCGACGTGGTACCACTGCTCGGTCAGCATGCCCCGGCGCGCGTTGCACTCGCCGTCGACGCGGGCGAGTGTCTGGCGGGCAAAGCCAAGCAGAGCGCGCGCGGTATCGAAATAATAATCATCGCCGGTCGCGCGCCAGAGCTTGAGCTGCTCCGGCAGCACGATCAGGCCGTAGGTGTGCAGATGTTGATTCGAGGGCGAGGCCAGGTCCGCGCCGACGCTGCGAAAGTCGAGGTGGCCCAGAAAGGTGCGCGGATCGAAGCGGACGTTGTACAGCCAGCGAAACGTCAGCATCCAGTCGGCGGCATGACGCGCGGCATCCAGCCAGCGCTGATCGTTCGTCGCGGCGTACAGGTTCCAGTAGGCCAGCAGCGCGCAGTAGCCGTCCTCGGAGGTCGGGCCGAGCGGCACATCTTCGGGCGAGCCGCGCAGCCGATCGCCGTAGACGAACGGCTCGTAGTAGGCGGCGGCGCGCTCCGCCACGCGCAGCAGATGATCGTCGCCCGTCAGATGCCAGCCCTCGACCAGCGGCGCGATCCACTTGACGCCGGGCGTGCCGTCCCAGATCGCCACCTCGCCCGTGTGCGCGTCGTAGTACGAGCCAAGGTTGCCGTCGGCGCGCTGCCGCTCGGCGACGAAGCGCAGATTGCTGAGCGCCGCCGCCTCCCACGCGGGCTGCGGTCGGCCCTCGGCGCGCTCGTAGGCCGCAGCGCGAAGCAGAAAGATCGTCGCCTCGGCGGTCGTCGCGGCCTGAATCCACGCCGACGAGTTATCGGGACCGCCGTACCAGCAGCGCCGCCAGCCGTGGGGCGTCCACTGCGCCCAGAACGCGCCGCAGGGAGCCAGGCCCTCGCGGGCAATATGATCGATCACGCGGCGTCCGGCCTCCGCCGCAGCGCCGCCCTCGCGCAGCAGCGGAAACGCCGAGGGAATGCCCGACAGCCAGGCCACATGCATCGTCGGGCGGTCGACCTGCCGCTCATTCTGGCGAAAGTAGTGCTCGAACGCGGTTGTCTCGGCCAGCGTCGCCGTCTCAGGATCGTAGTGCCAGCGCACGAGGCCATCCGCCAGCAGCGCCGCCGCCGCGTCCATCGGCATCCAGGGCTTTGTTTGCAGCGCATTTGCAGCGCTGGCCCGATCGTACAGGTCGCGCAGCAGCGGCGCGTAGATCGGCGCGGGCGCGTCGAGCACGATCTCAAAGCTGAGCGCGATCTGCTCTCCGGCTGCGACAGGCTGCCACGTGACCACGGGCGCGCAATCGTCGTGGCGATAGGGCGCGTACGAGCGCGGCGTCTCGGCGTACGGGTAGCGCAGCAGCAGGCTGGTGCCCTGCGCTCCATCCAGGCCCAGCCCGACGATCGCCCCGTTCCAGTACGGCGATTCGGCGATCAGCGCCGCGCTGTGCTGCGTGGTGCGCACCGAGGCGAACGGCGCTGCCGCGCGCTCCGCCGAAAAGCACCAGGCCGCAGCCGTCCACGGATCGTCCTCGAAGCCGTAGCGCGGATAGCGCCGGGGCGCGTCGGCGGGGCGATTCACATCGTAGAACGTAGCCGGGATCAGCCAGTACGGCTCTGCTCCCAGCTCCTCCAGCCGGATCGTCAGCGCGACCTCGGCGCTGGTTGCAGCCGCGACCACCAGATCGCAGCGCCAGCGGCCCACACGTTCCGCCACCGGCTGGATCGTCGCGCGCCAGGTCCAGGCTTCGAGTTCCACGTTCCACGTTTCAAGTTCCACGTTCCCGGTTTCGAGTTCCGTGCTCTCCCCTTGGTCCGTTGGTCCGTTGGTCCGTTGGTCCTCTCCGTGTACCCCGCCGCTCATCTCCCAGCTACCGCCGCCGTTCTCTGCGTCCGACTCTGCGCGCAGCGTGGCGTTTGTCGAGGGGGTTGTGAGGAGCACGCGCAGCCGTGGCCCTTCCGCGAACCGCGCGATGCCCGCTGCGTCTTTGAGCAATGGATGAAGAGTCATCGGTCTGGCTCCAGCTCCACGGTGACGATCTGCCACGGCTCGGCGTGCAGCGTGAGCGTGCCCTCATTGCTCACCGCGATCGAGTCGAGCCGCTGCTCGTCGAGGTCGGTGCGATAGGCCGCGCGCCACGCGCCGGGAACGTGCAGCGTGCCAAGGATCGGCTGATCGGTTGTGTTGAAGCAGCGCACGATGATGCTGTCGCGGTCTTCGGCGCGCTTGACCGCCGAGAGCTGGATTCCGGCGGGCTCCAGTCGCAGGAAGCTGTGTGCGGACGGCTGCGAGCCGGCGTGATGATTGGTCTGCCAGGCGCGCATCGGCGCGCTGAACGCGGCGGCGGCCTCCGCGATCTCGGCCAGCGAGCGCTCGCCGTCGTGGGGCATGATCGCGTACTCGAAGCGATACGCGCCGGGACACTGCCCCTCGACGACCGGATCGCGCGGCTCGAGCGTCGAGAAATCGACGAACATCTGCCCGACACAGCGCAGCAGCGTTAGCTCAAGCTGTCCGTCGGGCCGCACGTCGTGCTCATACAGACCACGGCTCAGGACGGTGAGGCCCCGCTGCGGCGCGCGCACGTCCACGAAGCTGCGATGCGGACGATCGCGGCTGGCGAAGGGCCAGAACGACGGAATCTCGACCGCTCGGTCGATCACGCCGAAGGCGGTATCCGCGAGCGCCGCGCTCACGGGCGCGTGCAGCGGGAAGATCGCCCGCAGCCGGTGATCCCTGACCGTGTTGTCGATCTCGGTCGTGATCTCGACGCGGTCGCTGCCGCGCAGGAGCCGCACCCGCGAGCGGATCGGCACCTCGACCGTCTCATCGGCACGGCTCTCGTGGTCGGGGCGGGCGGCGATTGGCAGCCGGGGCCGCACCACAACCTCAAGCTCGGCGATCACCGGCCCATTGGTCAGCACGCTGACCTCGGCGATGCCGCCCAGCGTCTCGACCGTGCGATCGGCGACCGGCTTGTAGTAGTTGTACTGATCGCCGATGTCGCCCTCATCGCGGAAGAAGTTGAGCCGGTCGAAGATCGCGCCGCTCTGCTTGTCGGTGATCGTCAGCGTGCCGTCCGCCGCCACCTGAAGATGCAGCCGCTCGTTCTGCATCCCGCCGACGAGCGCCATATCGCCATCGGTCCTGGGTAGCGCCTTGAGCAGCCGCGCGGTGTAGGTCCGATAGCCGTAGGCGGGCAGGTCCTCAAGATACGCGGCGACCGTGTAGCGGCTGACCGGAATCTCCTGCGGCGTGTCGATCGGCGATAGGTGCTTGCGATAGCGCTGGGTGCGGCGCAACATCTGCACCGGCGCGCGGCCTCCAGCGTCGTCCAGCAGCTCGATCGTGCAGTAGTCGGGCCGCTGCGCAAAGTCCAGCTCGAAGATCGCGACATCGCTGCGGGGGCGCGGCAGCGGGTTATGGACCTGCACAGCGGTCGTTTCGAGCGCGTCGCCAACCTCATAGGGCGTCGTATCGGCCTGCGCCGCGATGAACGCCAGCGCGCGGTCGAGCAGCTCGTTTCCCACCTGCTCCGCCTGATCGAAGCGCGGCAGCATCTCGCGGTGGACCTGATCGATCGAGCAGCCGCAGATCGAGTCGTGGGGATGGTTGTGCAGCAGCGTCTTCCAGGCGTAGCGCAGAAAATCGCGATCGTAGCGCTTGCCGAGCAGCGCGGCCCACGTCTCGTACGGCTCGACCCACGTCTCCAGCAGGCGCTCGACCGCGTTGTTGCGCTGTTTGAGGTGGACCCGCGCCGAGAGCACGCCCGTCAGCAGCGTGCCCTCGCTCTCGTCGCGCAGCTCGCCCGCGATCGTGCGCAGATGCGTGCCCGCCGCGCCCCGCAGCCGGTCGATCGCCTCCGGCAGCGTGGTGTGATGCAGCGTTCCCTCGGTGTAGCGGCCCTCAAGGCTTTTGCGGATCGCGCTCAGGTTCTCCTGCGCTACCAGATGATCGACGCCGTTCATCAGGATCAGGTCCTGGCCCGCGTTGGCCGCCTTGAGCCGCCCGACCACGCGCTCGACGAAGTGCAGCGCCTCGTCGGCGTCCTCCGGGAAGCGCCGCGCGTTGTCGTACCAGTTGGCGAGGAAAATCCCAAGCAGCCGCGAGCCGTCCAGCCCCTCCCACCAGTACTCCGTGCCGCCGGTCTGACTGACGAAGACGCCGCGCCCGTGGACGAAGGTATCCAGCCCAAAGCCCTGCATGATCTGCGGCATCTGCCCGATATGCCCGAACGAGTCGGGCAGGTAGCCGATCATCATCGGCTCGCCGTAGTCGCGGGCGATGCGCATGCCGATCTGAAGATTACGCACGATCGACTCGCCCGACACCAGGAACTCGTCGGGCTGCACGTACCACGGCCCGACCAGCACGCGCCCGCTGCGGATCAGCTCGCGCAGCTCGGCCTCGCGCTGCGGTCGGATCTGAAGATAATCCTCAAGCACGATCGTCTGGCCGTCCAGGTGAAAATAGCGAAACTCAGGGTCGCGGCCCAGCAGCTCGATCAGCTCGTCGATCAGCTCGACCAGCCGAAATCGGAACTGCTGAAAGGTCAGGTACCATTCGCGATCCCAGTGGGTGTGCGAGATAACGTGGAGATTGAGCGGTTGATGCATGACTAGCCTTTCAAGCCCGTGAGGGTAATGCCGCGTAGGATTTGCCGTTGGAAGAGCAGAAACAGCACGATCGGCGGGATGCTGGCGATGGCGAGCGCCGCGACGACCAGGTTGAGCGGCTCCTGGGAGCGATTCGCCAGCCGGTAGAGCGCGACCATGATCGGCTGAAGGTCGGCGTTGGTCAGCACCAGGAACGGCCAGAAGAAATCTTTCCACGCGCCGATCACCGCGAAGATCGAGACGACCGCCAGCGCCGGTTTCGAGAGCGGCAGGATGATCCGCGTGAAGAGCTGCCAGGCGTTGGCTCCGTCGATGCGCGCCGCGTCGGTCAGATCGCGCGGGATCTCGTCGAAGAAGTTTTTGAGCACAAAGATATTGAAGGCGCTGACCGCGCCCGGCAGCCAGACGGCCCACCATGTGTCGATCAGCCGGATGTTGAGCAGCGGCAGGCTGACCACGGTCAGATATTGCGGGATCAGATACGCGGCGGGCGGCACCATCAGCGTGCTCAGGAACAGAAACAGGATCACCCTGCCGAACGCCGGTTGCAGCTTCGACAGCGAAAACGCCGCCGTGGTCGAGACGAAGATCTGGAAGAGCCACGAGCCGAGCGCCAGCAGCAGCGTGTTGCGGAAATACACGCTGTAGCGCAGCCGACTCCAGGCCTGGGGATAGTTGCTCCACTGCGGATCGCTCGGCACCAGCGTCGGCGGCATCCTGAACATTTCGGGCGTGGTCTTGAGCGCGCCGCTGAACATCCAGTAGAGCGGAAAGATCGTCGAGAGCGTCAGCGCCAGCAGCAGCCCGAACACCAGCCAGTACAGCAGCCGACCGCCCGGCTTATGCATCTCGATCGGCGAGATCAGCGTGCGCTCGCTCGAATCGTAGAGGCGGCGGCTGATACGTCGCCGGATCGTGCGTGTCGTCATGCTCTGCTCCAAAGGTTTCGACAATGATCAATACTGATTGATCCTAGGGGCGTATTGCGATACGCCCAGGGCGAGGCACCGCCGCGCCCCTACAAAATGCGATTGGCTATAACTCGTTGCTCATCGTCTTGCGCGTCAGCCAGAGATACAGCAGCGAAAAGATCACCAGCACCACAAACAAGATCAGGCCCAGCGCGCTGGCAGCGCCGAAGTTTTGGAACTTGAAGGCGTAGCGGTACAGCAGCAGCAGCACAGTGATCGTCGCGTTGACCGGCCCGCCATCGGTCATGACGAACGGCTCGGTAAAGACCTGCATCGTGCCGATAATCTGTAATACCAGCAGAATCAGCATCACTGTGCGGATCTGCGGCAGCGTGATATGGATCAAGCGCTGCCAGAGGTTAGCCCCGTCGATCTCGGCGGCGTCGTACAGGTGTGCGGGAATGCCCTGGAGCGCGGCCAGGTAGAGCAGCATCGTACCGCCCGCGTTGGCCCAGGTGGACATGATCACCAGCGAGAACATCGCCGTGCGCGGCGATTGCAGCCAGGGCTGCTGGCTCAGCCCCAGGAGGCGCAGAACGCTATTCGCCAGGCCGGGGCCGGGATCGTAGAACCACTTCCAGAGCAGGATCGTCACCATCGGCGGCAGGATCACCGGCAGGTAGAAGGCCAGCCGAAAATAGGCCCTCGCGTGGCGCATCTCGTTGACGGCAATCGCCAGCACCACGGGCACGAGGTAGCCCAGCAGCAGCGCCAGCAGCGTGAACTGAAGCGTGTTGCGCCACGCGCGAAAAAAAAGCGGGTCGCTGAGCACGTGCCGGAAGTTGTCCAGCCCGACCCACTGCGGCGGGTTGATCAGGTCGATGCGCTGGAAGCTGATGATGAAGCCCCGCGCGATCGGATACCACGAGAACGTGGCGAACAGGATCAGCGCGGGCAGCAAAAACAGATAGGCGGCCAGGTTGTGCGCCAGGATCTTGCGCCAGCGGGAGCGTGAGCCGGTCCGCGAACGAGCGGCGCTGCGGGTGGTCAGGCTTTCGCGCATCAAAGACTCCGAAGAACAAAGAACGACGGAACAAAGAACAAAGAACAGGGATTGCTCGGAGCTGCCGTTGTTCTTTGTTCTTTGCTCTCTGTTTGTACTCCGCTACTTAATCTGATCGAGCACCTGCGTCTGGAACTGCTGCGCGGCCTCGTCGAGCACCTGCTTCGGATCGGCGTTCTGGTCGGTCAGCACAGCCTGCATCGCGGTGTCGATCACGGCGTAGAGCTCCTGCGTCTTGACCGGCGGCTCGGTCCGTAGCTGGATCTTGGCCTCCATGTACGGCTTGTAGTTCTCGACCGGCGCGTTGGCGTACTTGGCGACGATCGCCTGGCGCTGCTGCTCGAACTCGCCCGTGAAGAGCGGCAGTTCGGGGAAGCCCACGAGATCGCCGCGCTCCTGGCGGCTCTTGAGATCGGCCTCGAACGCGGTCAGGTTGAAGTCGCGGTTGACGGTCCAGTCGAAGGCGGCCTGGAGCACCTCAGGGGACGACTTGGGATTGAAGAGCCAGGCCGCGCCGCCCGCCAGCGTGCCGTTGCCGCCGCCCTGGGGCAGCGGAGCCATGCCGAAATCTTCGATCTTGGCCTGGAACTTATTCTTCATGTCGCGCAGCGCGTCGGGCGCCATCACCGCCATCGCCACCTGCTCGTTCGCCAGCAGCGGCAGCACATCGCCGACGGTCAGGAGTTGCTGCTCGGTCATCGACTTGTCGGTCCAGCGCATGTCTTTGAGCGTCTGAAGCGCCTTCACGCCGTTCTCGTCGTTGAAGGTTGCCGTCCACTTGCCGTCCTTCTGCTGCACCAGATCGCCGCCGAAGCTATATTTCCACGCGGTGAAGTGCCAGCCGCCCTGGTTGCCCTTGCTCAGCTCGGCAAAGCCCGCGCGGCCCTTGCTCGGATCGGTCAGCTTCTTGGCGTACTCGCGCACCTCGTCCCAGGTTGTCGGCGGCTTGTTCGGATCAAGACCGGCCTCCTGGAAGAGCTTGCGATTGTAGAGCAGGCCCAGCGCGTAGCCGCCGACTGGCACGCCATAGATGCGGCCCTGCTGGTCCTGGACGATGCGCAGCACCTCAGGATTGAAGCTGTCGAAGTTCTCCCAGCCCTTGATCAGGTCGGTGATGTCGGCGGCCTGGCCGCGCGCGATCAGCTCCTGCGGCTCAGTGAAGGGCACCAGATAGGTATCCTCCATCGTCCCGGCGGCGAACTTCGCGGTGAAGGCTTCCTTGTCGAAGCCGCCCTGATGCGCCTCGATCTCGACATCGGGCCGCACCTTCTTGAACTCTTCCAGCAGTTGTTTGTGCCGCGCGATGTCGGATGGGTTGTTCTCGTCGGGTGCGTTGGTAGTGGTGACTCTGATCCCCTGGCCGCGCGGCGACGAGCCGCCGGTCGCTGTTTCTGCGGTAGCCGGTGAGGCCGATGCCTCGGCGGTCGTCGCAGGCGATGCTGCGGTGGATGGCTCGGCGGTGCCGGTGGCCGGTGTAGTGGTTGTGGGCGCGCCGCACGCCGCTAAAACCAGCGCGACGACGACCAGCAGTGAGCAAAGGCGTAGGCTTCGGACTATGAAACCTGACATAATGAGTCTCCTCCTTGGGGTGTTGACAATGATCGAGCGAGCTTCGTGGGTCGCGGTGGACAGGCCTCCTTTCAGCGTTGCGGTTGCGCGACAACCGTCGGCGCTTCGGCGGTCGTCGCGGCTGGCAAGCCCGTTGACGCGCGCACGACCAGATCGGTCGGGAGCACGATCTCGCGGTCGGCGGGAGCGACGCCGGCGATCTGATCGAGCAGCAGTTGCGCCGCGCGCGCGCCGATCTCATACTTGGGCTGTGCCACGGTGGTCAGCGGCACGGGCATGTACGGCGCGAGCGCGATGTCGTCGAAGCCAACGATCGCAAGATCCTGCGGCACGCGCAGGCCACGGGCCAGAACGTGCTGCATCACGCCCAACGCAATAAAATCGTTGACGCAAAAGAGCGCGGTCGGACGCTCGCGCACGGCCAGCAGTTGATCGATCGGCGCAAGCTCCTCGGCGGTGTAGCGCGGCACGCTATCCCCCGCCGCGTGCTTGCCGAGCGCGAGCGCGACGGCTGCCAGCGGCAAAATCCCGGCGTCGCGCAGCGCCTGCTCGTAGCCCCGGATGCGCTCCTCGATGCTGCTGGGACGCTCAGGCAGGCTGATGCAGGCGATCCGGCTGTGGCCCTGCGCCAGCAGATGCTCGACAGCGCGGTATGCGCCGCCAATGTTATCGGCGAGGACGTGATACGCTGACAGGTGCGGCAGCCGTCGATCGATGATCACCAGCGGGAGCCGTGGCTGCAGCGCTTGCCGCAGCAGGGTCGACTCGCCTGCCGCCGCGACGGGAAACACGATCAGCCCGCCGACGCCCTCGCGCTGGAGCTGTTCGATCTGCGCCTGCTCAAGCTGAAGATCGCCCTCCGAGTGGCAGAAGATCAGGCTATAGCCACTGCGGCGGAGCACGCTCTCGGCGCCGCGCAGCATATCGGTGGTGAGCGAGTCGCGCAGATACGGCACGACGATGCCGATCAGTTGGGAGCGTGCGTGCGTGTCGGGGAGGGTGACAAAGGTGCCTTTGCCCGGTATGCGCTGAAGCAAGCCCTGCTTGACGAGCAGGTCCATCGCCTGTCGCACCGTGCCTCGGCTGACCTCGAACTGCGCTGCCAGCTCGATCTCAGGCGGCAGGCGGCTGTTGCGCTGCCATACTCCTGACTCGATCTGCTGGCGCAGGTAGGCGGCAAGCTGTGCATAGAGCGGACGAGGACTGGCCGGATCAAGCGCTGCCATGTTTGTCTCCAAATGTCTGGACAAATATAGACAATGATGAATGCCCTGTCAAGCCAGCGGCCCAGCCCGTCTCAGATCCAGGATCGCGCTGGTGAACAAACCTTTCCTCTGGATGGACAACCCTTTCCGCCAAAGCCGCGCCGAAGATCGATCATGGTCTTGAAGTGTGAGAAGCCAGGGCAGCCACCAGATAGAACCATGCGCGCTCGTCGTCAACGGCTGATGGTGTTCCTGGCATCCTCGATTGAACCTCATGGAGGTTGCCATGAAACGCACCAATGCATCGGGAATGATCGGCTTCGCTCTGGTCGTCGCCGGGTTGCTGATTCTGCTTGAGAACTTCGGCTTCTTCGGCGCGGCGAGCGATCTGATCTGGTCGCTGCTGTTCATCCTGGGCGGCCTGGCATTCCTGACTCTCTTCCTACGCGAGCAGGCCCAGTGGTGGGCGGCTATTCCGGGCTTCACGCTGATGGGCATCGGCACGCTGATCGGCCTCGATCAGATCTTCCCGCGCATGGCCGAGATCTGGGGCGGCTCGATCTTCCTGGGGATGATCGGCCTGAGCTTCGTGCTGATCTTTCTGACGCATCCCCGCTACTGGTGGGCGATGATCCCCGGCGGCGTGCTGCTGACGCTATCGGCGGTCGCCGGTTCCGATCGGGTATTCTCCGATCAAGCCAGCGGCAGTATCTTCTTCCTGGGCCTGGCGGTGACGTTTGGGCTGCTCTATCTGATCCCGACGCCCAGCGGGCACATGACGTGGCCGCTGTTTCCGGCAGCAGCCGCGCTGGTGCTTGGCGCGGTAACGTTGAGCAGCGTCGCCTGGGCCTTCAACTATATCTGGCCGGTCGCGGTGATGATCGTCGGCCTCTACCTGATCTACCGCACGCTCCAGCCGCGCCAGCCGGAGGCGACACCCAGCCCGCCAGCAGCGCCGATCTCGGAGACGCAGGAGGAACGCTATGAAGACCAAACTTTACCGCAGCCGCACTAACTCGATGATCGGCGGCGTCTGCGGCGGTCTTGCCGACTATCTCGGCATCGACGTGACGATCGTGCGGCTATTCTTTGTGCTGCTTGCGCTCGGCAACGGGCCGGGCGTCCTGATTTACATCATTCTCTGGATCATCCTTCCGCTGGAAGGCGAAGGAGCGCTCGCCAGCACCACGACGGTCCGCTCCGGCGCGAGCGAGATCGCGGGCCACGCGCGCAACCTGGGCAGCGAGGCGCGCAGCGCGTTCAGCGGCGCTAACCCACAGGCGGGGATGTTAATCGGCTGGGCGCTGCTGTTCTTCGGCGCGTTCTTCCTCGTAGAAAACCTTGACCTGCCGGGGTTCCGCTGGGTGGATAGCGGGATGCTGTGGCCGCTGCTGCTGATCGTCGGCGGCATGGCCCTGATGTGGCGGCGGATGAAAGGAGTAGAGTCATGAGCGTGATGCAAGAGCAAGCCAGGCCAGCCCGTCACGGCGGGCTGGTCGGTCCCGCGCTCCTTGTCGCCGTCGGCGTTGTGTTTCTGCTGAACAACATGGGCATTCTGGCCTGGAGCGTCTGGGATATGCTGTGGCGCTTCTGGCCGGTGGTGCTGATCGCGATCGGCCTGGATCTGCTCGTCGGGCGGCGCATCGGGCAGGCGCTCAGCGCGCTGTTCATTCTGGTGCTGCTGGCGGTGCTGGTAGGTGCCACGCTGATCTACGGCACGTGGTCGGTCGGCCAGGCTATTCCGGCGGGCACGACCTTTAGCCAGCCGATCGGCGAAGCCCGACAGGCGAATATCAACGTTGAGTTTGGCGTGGGCACGCTGCGCGTGAACGCGCTGCCCGAATCGGCCAATCTGATCGAAGGCGCGTTTACGCTGCCCAGCAATGAGCGCGTGATCAGCGACGTGTCGGATCGGAGCGGCACGGCCTATGTCACGCTGCGCAGCCAGTCCACGCAGACCAGGGGCTTCTGGCGCAGCTGGCAGGGCGATCGTGTCTGGGACATTAAGCTCAGCCCCGATCTGCCGTTGCAGCTCAGGATCAACAGCGGCGTCGGCACGGCGCTGCTCAACCTGAGCCAGCTCCAGGTGACGGACCTGACGATCAATACCGGCGTTGGTCAGACCACCGTGACCCTGCCGGAGAGCGGCACGGTGCGCGCCCGCATCGAGGGCGGCGTCGGCGACGCGGTGGTCGTCGTGCCTAATGGCATGGCCGCCAAGATCGATGTGCAGACCGGCCTGGGCCATGTGACGGTGCCCGACAGCTATAGCCAGCAGGATAAGACCTACACGTCGCCCGACTATGCCACGGCCACGAGTCGCGTCGATCTCAGGATTCAAGGCGGCTTAGGCAACATCACGGTGCAGCAGGCGGCGGAGCGGTGAGCGCGGAGGAACGTGGTACATATCTTGGTGGCATGACCTGTAGGGTATATCAGGCGTCAAGGCCTGGCGATTGGCGGGACGAGCCGGTGTCGATCCCGCCAATCGTCTATACGCGACCGGGCGGGAGCGACGGGATACGATGGGCGCGCGAGTGTTGGTATCATACGCCAGCCAGTTCGGCGCGACGCAGGCCATCGCCGAGACGATCGGCGCGGCGCTGCGCGAGGCCGGGGCGGAGGTCGACGTGCGCCTGGTGCTGGATGTGAACGATCTGAGCGGCTATCAGGCCGTGATCGTCGGCAGCCCGATCTACAACGGACAGTGGCTACCGGAGGCGATCTATTTTGTCCAGCATTACGAGGCGACGCTGCGCCAGATGCCGGTGGCCTATTTCGTGGTTTCGATGACGATGCGCGAAGACACTCCCGAACATCGCCAGCGGGTGCTGGAGTACCTCGCGATGGTTCGAGAGGCCGCGCCGACGATCGAGCCGGTGGACATCGGACTCTTCGCCGGAAAGCTGGATTACCACAACTTGCCGCTGCTGGACCGCGTGCTCTTCTGGCTGCGCGAGCGTCTGCCGAGCGGCGACTTCCGCAACTGGAACGTCGTCCGCACCTGGGTGGAGCGTGTTCGTCCAGAGCTAACCAAGAACTGAGCAAAAGAACAAGAGCATAGAACCAAACGTCCAACTTCCTTCGTGTCCGCCTGTTCCCCGACGTTAAGATACCTCTACGATCAGTTGTCCTTTCTTCACGAGATGCGCCGTCCCGGCACGTATGCTACACGCAGTGGTGTGCAAGGAAAGGACGGCAGCCATGCGCCAGACGATGAAAGCTGCGGTTGTACACTCATTCCACGAGCCGCTGACGATCGAACACGTTGCGGTGCCGACGCCCGGCCCTGGACAGGTATTGATTCGCGTCGTCGCCAGCGGCGTGTGCCACACCGATCTGCATGCCGCCGATGGCGACTGGCCGATCCGCCCCAGGCTACCGTTCATCCCCGGACACGAGGGCGTCGGCTATGTCGCCGCGCTCGGCTCCGGCATCACTCTGCTCAAAGAGGGCGATCGAGTGGGCGTGCCCTGGCTCCACAGCGCGTGCGGCGCCTGCGAGTACTGCCTGACAGGCTGGGAAACGCTCTGTCCTGAGCAGCAAAATACCGGCTACTCCGTCGATGGCAGCTACGCCGAGTACATCGTAGCCCCGGCCCGTTACGTCGGTCGGCTGCCCGATGCGCTGGGCTTTGTCGACGCAGCGCCGATTCTGTGCGCTGGCGTGACCACGTATAAAGGGTTGAAAGAAACCGACACGAAGCCCGGCGACTGGGTGGTGATTTCGGGCATCGGCGGGCTGGGCCATATCGCCGTGCAGTACGCGCAGGCAATGGGCCGCCGTATTGCGGCGGTGGATATTGCCGACGACAAGCTGGCGCTCGCGCGCGAGCTGGGCGCGGAGGTGGTGATCAACGCGGCGAGAGCCGATCCGGTCGCGGAGATTCAGCGGCAGATCGGCGGCGCGCACGGCGTGCTGATCACGGCAGCCTCGTCCGGCGCGTTCCGTCAGGCGATCGGGATGCTGCGGCGGGGCGGCACCTGCGTACTGGTTGGCCTGCCGCCAGGCGATTTTTCCACTCCGATCTTTGATGTCGTGCTGCGGCGGCTGACCATTCGCGGCTCGATCGTCGGCACGCGCAAAGATTTGCAGGAAGCGCTGGAATTTGCTGCTGCGGGTAAGATCCAGGCGACCACCGAGGTCGAGCCGCTGGAAGCGATCAACTCGGTTTTCGATCGGCTGCGGAGTGGCGATGTCCAGGGCCGGGTTGTGCTGCAATTCTAGCGCGGAATCACGGCGGATGGTCGGGAAACATCGGTTCCAGGCTTCGAGTTCAACGTCCGGGGGTCAGGACGGTTTGAGTTCTGCGTTGCGTGCCCATGTGATCCCCGGTTCCCGTGCTCTGGTGCTCCCTTGTTCTCTGGTCCTCGGTAGCCCTGTCGATCCTTGATAAACCGCTGGCACGCCGCATTGATCGAGATGGTAGTGTGGAAATCCGCGATTTGCAGCGGAGCGGATCGTCTCTTGTGGTGTGACCGTACCTGACACACGGGTAGGGTACGATGGCTGAGCGTCAAACACACGTGTGGTCCGTCAAGCGGTGTATAAACCACTTAACGCTGACGGCTGCAACAACCCTAATCCTTGCCACGTCAAACATTTACCTTGACCACAGCCGCTTTTCAAAGCTATCACGCGACCGCCGATGACTTCAATCCACGATCTAAGCGCTGGCAATAAGGAGTTACTATGAATCTCCCGTGTGTACAGGATGTCATGCACAATACAGTGGTGGCAGTTGCGCCTTCCGCACCGTTATCGCTGATCAATCGTTTGTTTGCAGAGCAGAATGCCAGTCACCTGCTTGTCATCGACCAGGGCCAGCTCGTGGGGATTATCACCGAGCGCAACATCCAGCGCGCGATGTGGTCGTCGAACCTGCCGATTCATCTGGCTGTCTCAGGCGCGCACTACGAGACGGCCATTGCCGGCGAGATCATGACCAGGATGCCGGTGACGATCGACGCGAGCGCATCGATTCTACACGCCGCCGAGCTGCTGATTAAGCAGCGCGTCGATGCGCTGCCCGTCCTGGCCGACGGCCTGCTGGTCGGCTTGCTTTCGGAGCAGGCAATGTCGCGGGCGATGGTCGCCTACGCACGGCAGGCGGCAGATACCTACCACCTGAAGCAGCCAGCCGCCGCGAATGTAGGGCTGGTCTATTAGCGCAGCCTCCAGGAGCCTGTTCGGGAGTCCCAAGTTCCAAGTTCCAAGGTTCCGGTTCTTGGTTCTTGGTGCTCCGTTTGCTCTCTTGTTCCCTCGTTCTGTGCCCTAGCCAGCCGCCTCGCTGGCTGACGCCGAGAGCAGATAGCCCGTGCCGCGAACCGTCAGAATATAGCGCGGATTGGACGGATCGGGCTCCAGCTTTTGGCGGAGATGGTACATGTGGGGCTTGACCAGCTCAGCCGCCTCGATCGAATTGGCCTCGTAGCCCTGCGCGCACTGCACAATCTGCTGATAGCTCATCACCTGCCCGGCCTGCTGCGCGAGACAGACCAGAATCCGGAACTCGGTCGGCGTCAGATTCAGCGTTTGATCGCCGCGCCGCACCGTCTGATTCCAGGTCGAGATCTGGATATCGCCCACGGATAGCCAGCGCTCGGACGACTCAGCGCGCTGCTGTTCGGCCTCGTTGTGGCCGCCGAGCTGGTGTACCACCGATTGCAGCATCGTCATCAATTGCTGCTGGCGGCGCTGCTCCTGCTGCTGCTTCAGCGCCGACGCGACCCGATCCAGCACATCGCGGGGGCTGGCGGTTTTGAGCATATAGTCGAAGACGCCCATGTGCATACTATCCAGGGCGCTATCTAACGATCCGTGTCCCGTCAAAATAATGATCGCCACCTCTGGCTGTAGCTCGCGCGCGCGTTTCGCCACGTCCGTCCCGCTCAACCCCGGCATTTTCAGGTCGAGCAGCAGGAGATCGAATGGACGCTGGTGGACGAGCGCGAGCGCGGCCTCGCCGTTCTCTGCCGTCAACACCTCGTATCCGCGCCGCCGCAGCAGATCGCTCATCGTCAGCCGGATTGGCTCCTCATCGTCTACGACGAGCACACGGGCCGGTTCTTGGGTCATAAACACGTGCTCCTTTGGTTAAACGTGTGTCTCGTAGGGCAGTATCACGCGAAATGTGCTGCCCTCACCAACGCTACTCTCCACCTCGATGCGGCCACCGTGCTGTGTGACAATATGAGCGCTGATCGATAAGCCCAGGCCCGTGCCATGCGGCTTATTGGTCCAGAACGGCTCGAACAAATGCTCGCGGGCCTCTTCCGGAATACCGATGCCGGTATCCTGAATCTCAACCAGCGCGACGGTCGGCCCGGCCTCGGTGCGCACGGTCAGCGTGCCGCCCTCAGGCATCGCGTCGATCGCGTTGAGGACGAGGTTGAGAAACACCTGTCGCAGTTGGTCGGCGTTACAGATCACGGGCAGCAGGTCGTGCGCCGGGGCGAAGATCATATTGATCGCGCCGTGGCGCAGATTAAGGCCGGCCAGCGCCAGGGTTTCCTCCAGCAACTGGTTGAGATCGTTCTGTGCCATCTCGCCGCGCGCGGGGCGGTAAAAGTCGCGCATGCGCTCGATGATGCCTGCGATGCGCGTCAGTTGATCGCTCGCCATGCTGAAATAGGGCGACGACCGCAGCTCGGCGGGCAGATCTTCTTCCAGCAAAAACAGGCTGTTGCGCGCGGCGTAGAGCGGGTTGTTGATCTCGTGGGCGATCGACGCCGCAAGCTGCCCAACGGCAGCGAGCCGCGCTGCCTGGAGCATTCCGGCCTCTGCGTAGTCCAGGCGCTCGGCCATCGAGCGCTGCTGCTCTTCCAGCCGCGCCAGCTGGTTCGAGAGCGTCATCTGGCGCTGCTGGTTGTGCTCCTCAAGGATTGCCGCCGCCGTAAAGTTCGCCAGGCCCTCCAGCGTCGTCTGCGCGTCGGCGGCAAACGGCCCATCTCCTGAGACGCGCAGCAAGAGGAGCACGCCGATCACGTCACGATGCGCGCGCAGCGGGATTGCCACCGCGCCCGTCGGCGGCGCGTCGAGACACAGCCCGCGCAACACGCGCTCCCGGTCATTCGTCCGCATTTCGGGCACCAGCGCCTCGAACTCAGCCGCGCTGTTGGTGATCTGCAAACGCTGCGTGGTGAAGGCCAGGCCAATGATGCCAAAATCGATCGGGCGGGTGAAGCTCGGCACGCGGTTAAACCCGGCGCTTGCCCGCAGCGACAACCGCTGCCCTTCGTCCTCGGCAAGATAGATCGCGCCGCGCTGCGCTTCGGGCACGACTGTCAGCGCGTGGCTCAAGGCGCGCTCCAGCACGGCATCCAGACCGCGCGCCCCGAACAGCTCTTTGCTGAAGGTCAGCAGCGTATTCAGGTAGGCGGTGCGGCGCTGAACCTGGCGCTCAAGCTCTTCTGCGGCCCGCTTACGATCGGTGATGTCGCGCAGAATCACGGTGAAGGTTTTGTCGTCGCCGCTGCTCAGCTGCGAGATCGAGGCGTCGGCGGGAAACTCCTCGCCATTTTTGCGCAGCCCGAAGATCTCCTTGCGCTCGCCCATCCGCCGCGCAACCTGCCCCGACTCGCCGAACATCTGGACATGCTGGCGATGGATCGCGCGGAAGCGCTCTGGCAGCAGGATGTTGAGCGGCTGCCCGATCACCTGCTGCGCGCTGTAGCCGAAGATCTTTTCCGCGCCCTGGTTGAAGAGCCGGATGATCTGCGCCGTGTCCACCGAAATAATCGCGTCTTCGGCGATGTCGAGCACGCCCGCGAGCCGGGCCTGCGATGCCCGCAGCTCAACTTCGATGCGTTTGCGCTCGGTGACGTCGCGGATCACGCTTGTCACCAGGAGTCCGTCGGCGGTCTGAAGCGGGCTGAGGCTGACCTCAACCGGGAACTCGGTGCCGTCTTTGCGCCGCGCGATCAGATCTTTGCAGATGCCCATCGGGCGCGTGCGCGGATCGGCCTTATATGCGGCGCGATGCTTGAGATGTAGCGTATGGAAGCGATCGGGCATCAGCAGCTCGATCGGCTGTCCGAGCAGCTCGTGCTGCGTATAGCCGAAGATCGACTCGGCGACCTGATTGGCTACGACCACGCGGCCCATGTGATCCACAATGACGATCGCATCGGGAGCGGCGTGCAGCAGCGCCTGAAAGGTGGGCTCCGCCTGCAACTGCTGAACAGCGGCTATTTCCACCCGATTCATGCTCAGCTCGGCTTGAGCGTGATCGGAGGGCTGCGCCGCCTGCTCTGATCCTGTCTTGCGCATGGGCATCCTACTTCCTAGGGGGTATACGTTGCAACCTCCTTGGTATGATACTCGTTTCTAACAGGCCGATCAACTAGCCTTGGTTGCGATGTTAACACGTTCCGTAAGTGTATAACTACCTCAGGTCGATCCTCACTGCCTATACTAGCAGAACGATAGATATGTGTAAGCAGGAATGATTATCATGGCGGTACATGTTCTGATTGTCGATGCTGATATGAGCGCGGCTGCGGTGACACATGCGATTGTCAAGCGTGTAGCGCCTGAGGCGACGGTGGTATGTGAGTCAACGTCCGACCGGGGCTGGCTGAGTATCCAGCAGATGACCCCGGACGTGCTGATTATCGATCCGGTCGTCCAAGGCCCCGGCGGCACGCTCTTGATTCAACTCTGCAAAGAAGAACATCCGGCGATGCGGATCGTCGTGCTGGCTTCGCTGCCGACGCCCGCGCTGCGCGCTACCGTGAAGCGTCTGAACATCGACGTGTATCTGGAAAAACCGGCGGCGATGGCGGCACTGGCGGATAAGCTGCGCACCCTCATCTTAAGCCGCGAAGCAGCAGGACTCGTCATCCCGTTGCCGAATATTCACCATCCGTAGAGCAATAGATACCCCACGCTCCCGGTGCGCGCTTATGCTACACCTAGAAGCGCGATGCAAGGGAGGTGGATCGTCATGATGCAAGCCTATGCGACCATGCCGTGGTGGATGATCATCAGCATGATCGCGTTCTGGATTGTGATAGCGACGCTGATCCTGTTGATCGTCGTCCAACTAACGCGCAGCATTCAGCCACGACGTGAAACGCCGCTGGAGGTTGCGCAGCGGCGCTTCGCCATGGGCGAGATAGGCCGGGCGGAGTTCGAGGAGGTACGCCGCGTGCTGAGCCAGGCGCCAGCATCCGTCGGCGAGACGAGCACGCCTTCGGCGGCAACGATCGGCTCGATAGAGTAGAAGGATACAGCTATGCATGTTCTCGTAATACATGATATCGCCGGTCGTCACGATCGTCTGGAGGCGCTGCACGAGCGCGAGCGACTCACGCAGGTCGACGCGGTGCTCCTGCTGGGTAGCCTCCTGGCCCGACAACCGGCTGCTCAAGCTTCCGGCTCGCACCCTGTGACGGGTGCTGCGCCCAAGAACGGTACGCTGCTCTATCAGGAGATGGGGCGGATCTTCGATACGCTCGGCCTGTTTCAGGCCCCGGTGTACCTGATCCCCGGCGAGCACGATCCCTCAGTGGCGGCGGTGAGTCAGGCGCTGCACCTGTACCAGGGAGCCACCAGGCTGCATCTGATCCATCGCACCGCAGCGCCGCTGGGCGTCGAAGATGTGGTCGCCGGTTTTGGCGGGCTGCTGACGACGACCCAGGAGATTACCTCGCCGATCCAGTTTCCGGCATGGGAGGCCCGTGTTGCGTTCGAGCACCTGTCGGCGTACAACACCATGTTCAAAACGGCACACCGCCGGATCTTTCTGTTTGCGACGCCGCCGCGCGGCAAGCATATCGATCTCCAGGGCGGCATGCATGTCGGCGTGCAGCTGCTCAACTATCTGATCGGCGCGTATCAGCCGCATCTGGTCTGCTGCGGCGGCCCTGCCAGCGGGCGCGGCATCGAGGTGATCAATGGAGCCCACGTGGTCAACCCTGGCTCGCTGGCCGATGGCTCGTACGCCATCGCCGATCTAGACCATGATCAGGTGCGGGTTGAGCTGCTGCCTGAGCCGATTCCGTCCACGCCGACGCTGTTCCGCTCGATCACGGTCGCGCTTGACGGATCACTGGAGTCGTGGCGCGCGCTGGAGCTGGCGGCGGGCCTGGCGCATACGTCGAGTGCGCAACTGACGCTGGTCTATGCCTTCGAGTCGGTGCGCACGGTTCTGGGCGAGCCCTACCTTGAGGATACGGTCGGCAAGCGTATAGCGCAGGGCGAGCATCTGCTGGAATCGGCGGCGTTCTATGTGGCGGATCTGCTACCGCAGTGCGAGGTGGTGGAGGGTCCGGCGGCGGAGGCGATCCTGCGCGTCTCCGAGGCGCACGGCGCCGACCTGATCGTGATGGGCTCGCGTGGCATGGGATCGATCAGCTCGATCCTTGGCAGCGTCAGTCGCCGCGTGCTTCAGCAAGCCTCCTGTCCGGTGCTGATCGCGCGCCACGGGCCGCAGAACGCAACACTCCTTGAGCTGAGCGCGCGGCAGATCACGGCGCGCGATTAGACGCGCCACAGGTTGAGGGGAGCACAGGCATGTATGACCTGATCATCATCGGCGGAGGACCGGCAGCGGTCGCGGCGGCCTTTCATGCCCAGGAAAAACAGCTCGATGCCGTCATGATCTACGAAGATCTGGGCGGTAAGGTTGGCTGGCGCGAAAGTCTGGTCGGTCACGATCTGGATCAGCAGCGTCACCGCGAGGCGCGTTGGCAGGTTCAGTGGTCGACAGCGCAGGTGCAGCATACGACGCCATACCTGCCAGCCAACGACCTGGTACGCATGCTGATCAGCCGCGCGATGAAATCGGGCCGCGTGATCCATGATCGCGTGCTTGGTATCTCGCCGGGTCTGTCGTTCTTCAGCGTCGAAACGCAGGCGCAGGGTGTGCTGCAAGCGACCGCGATTCTGGTTGCTACGGGCGCGACACCGCTGCGCCTGAACGTGCCGGGCGCGCACCGGCTGATCGATCCTGGCATGAGCTACTCGATCGCGACGTACGCGCAGCAGGTTGCCGATCAGTCGGTCGCGGTGATCGGCGGCACCACGCGGGCGCTGCTGGGCGCTGCCGAGCTGGTCTGGACGGCGGCGCGGGTCTATCTGGTGGTGCCGAACGCCGAGCAGTTGGCGAATCCATTGGCGCACATGCTGATCCAGCAGCCGAACGTCGAGGTCTTTCCCGGCTACGAGGTGGTCGAGGTCAGCGGCACGCAGACGCTCCGAGAGCTGGTGCTGATGCGCGGAGGCGAGATCCATACGATCACGGTACAGCATGCCTTCGTCGATCTGGGGCTGGTGCCTAACAGCGAGGTCGTCCGTGCGCTCGTCAAGACCGACGCGCATGGCTTTATCGTCGTCGATCAGCACAACGCCACGTCCGCGCCTGGGATCTTCGCGGCGGGCGACGTGACAACGACCGCAGCCGAGCAGGTGATGGTAGCGATCGGCGACGGCGCGCGGGCGGCGATCAGCGCGTATACCTACATTCTGAGCCGCTGGCTGGCTACCGAGCGCATGGCGCGGCCCGCGTAGCTTCAGGCGGCGGGGAGCACGGGAACGACGAAACAAAGAAGTTGTACGTTTTGGTCTATTGTTCGGTTGCTCTATTGTTCATTCGTTTGGTTCTTGGTTCTTACAAACGATTCCTATGCCAACCATCACACGTACGCTGATTAAAACCGCGATGGTCTATCTGCTCGGCGGAATGCTGCTGAGCGCGCTCTGGCTGGTGCAGCTCGCCTGGCCGATCTATCCCCTGCTTGCGTATCTTCAGCCGACCGCGATTCATCTGATCGTCGTCGGCTGGCTGACCCAACTGATCTTCGGCGTGGCGCTCTGGATGTTCCCGATCTGGTCGAAGGAGCAGCCACGCGGCGCTGAGTGGCTCACCTGGCTCTGCTACGGGCTGTTGAACGCCGGGCTGCTGCTGCGTCTGGTGGCGGAGCCGCTCAACGGCTATCGGCCAGGGGCGGCGCTGGCCTGGACGCTGGTGCTATCGTCGGCGCTGCACGTGCTGGCGGTCTGGATCTTCGTCGGGCTGGTGTGGAGCCGTGTGCGCGCCAGGCACGGCGGGAGGTAGCCGATGCCGCGTCTAAGCTGCTGGTTTGTCAAGGCCGCGCTGCTGCATCTGGCGGTCGGCGTGCTCCTGGGCGGGCTGATCCTCAGCGCAAAGGGCCTCCCGACGATCTTCGGCTGGGCCTGGCTGCTACTGCCGACGCATATTCAACTGCTGGTCGGCGGCTGGCTGATCCAGCTTGCGCTCGGCGTGGCCTACTGGATCTTGCCGCGTCTCACGGGCGCGGGCGAGCGCGGTCGTCCGCGTTGGGCCTGGCTAAGCTTCGGCGCGCTCAACGCCGGTGTGCTCGGCGCGGCGCTGGCCCTGCCGCTTTGGTCGCTGTACCGCACGCCGTGGCTGGGCGGCACGCTGGCGCTGGCGGCGCTGTTGCAGGTGGTGGCGCTCGGCGCGTTCATCTGGCACGCCTGGCCGCGTCTTCAGCCGATCCCGCAGCCCGTACCGGCGCAGCGAGCCTAGCGCGTTATAAGCTGCTGTCGGCGAGTGAACACCCTTCGTTGTCGAAAGGAACACAACCGTGACTATTAATCAACACCTTCCGGTGTCGGCAGCGATCGACGGTGCCGACACCCTCAACGAGATCGTCGCGCGCTACCCGCAGACGCTCCCGGCGCTGCAAGGCTTTGGCCTCGATACCTGCTGCGGCGGCGGGCTACTGCTGCGGACTACGGCTGAGCACCACCATCTCGACCCCGATCAAGTGCTGCGGGTGCTTCAGGCGATCGTCGAAGGAGACGAGCGGTGAGCAGCGGCACACCCTTATTCGCGATCACGGCGCTGGTGAGCGCGGGCTGGCTGATGCAGGATTTCGCCTGCGCAGGCCAGGGAAAGCTCATCCTCCTGGTTCCTGGCTCCCGGCTCTCCCCTTGTTCTTTGCTCCTGTGTTCTCGGCGTGCCGTATCACAGCGCGATCTGTGACGAAAGCGCAACCGAGCGTAACTACTTCTTTCCGCATCGCTCCGCCCGCGACCGCTATAGTGCAGGTTAGTAACCTCAAGTCTTTCTCACCTGTTCGATGGCGCGCTGATCCGAGATCTGGCGCACGTCGGATTAGCAAAAGAGGCAAGCCCTATGCACCAGTTTCACCGTCTACGTTGGGTCGCGTTGAGCGCGCTGCTGGTCCTCGTCTTCGGGATCGCGTTTTACAGCAACACCCCTCCGACAACATCCGGCGCTACTCCGGCAAAAGCAAATGCCAACCCGCCGACGACCCGGCTCACAGGTTCGGGCCTGGCGACACAGCAAGTCAGCAATGCTACGGTGGTCGGCACGATCGAGATCCACGGCTTCGACATGGGCTTCAAGCCCGCTACGCTGAACGTCGAGCAGCCGGGACGCTACACGGTCAAGTTCGTCAACGACGGCGTGATACTGCATGATGTGACGTTCCCGAACGGCGTTAAGATCGTGGCGGACGGCGGCCAGAGTGCGAGCGCGGAGGTGGATATTCCGGCAGAAGGCTTTACGTTTATCTGCTCGGTGCCAGGCCATGCGCAGGCGGGGATGAAAGGCACGATCACCGTTGGGGCAACTGCCGCGACAGGCGCGGGCGGCGGCAACGCAGGCGGCGATCATGGCGGTCCACCGCCCGCCAGCGATGTGCAGCCCGACGCGAGCGCTCCCAGGTACACGCCCTTCGATGCAGCCGCGCCCAAGGCGCTGAGCGGCACGACCCACGACATCGATCTGGTGATCGAAGAAAAAGAGATGACCGTCGCCGAGGGCTTTGTGCAGAAGGTCTGGACTTTCGGCGGCACGGTGCCCGGCCCGGTTATCCGTGTCCGCGTGGGCGATACCGTGCGTATCCATCTCAAGAACCCGACGAGCAGCGAGCTGCCGCACTCGATCGACTTCCACTCCAGCCAGGTGGCCTGGAACGACGAGATGACCTCGATCAAGCCGGGCGAGGAGAAGCTGTACGAGTGGAAAGCCGATTACGCGGGCGTGTGGATGTATCACTGCGGCACGGCTCCGGCGCTGCACCACATCGCCAACGGCATGTACGGCATGGTGATCGTCGAGCCGAGCGATGGCCTGCCGCAGGTTGATAAAGAGTTCGCGCTGGTGCAGAGCGAGTGGTATCTCGGCCCGCAGAAGGATCTGACCAGCCTGGATAAGGCGGCGGCTGCCGCGCCCGCGCCGGACTATGTGGTCTTCAACGGCGTTGCCAACCAGTACAAAGATCATCCGCTCCAGGTGGGCACCGGAGAGCGCGTGCGCATGTTCGTGCTCAACGCCGGGCCGAGCGTCGATAGCTCGTTTCATGTGGTCGGCACGATCTTCGATACGGTGATCAAGGAAGGCTACCAGCTCACGCGCGACAATCCGGGCCACTACGGCTCGCAGGTCGTCGATCTCTCGCCAGCCCAGGGAGCGATCGTCGAGTTCACGACAGCGGAGGATGGACTCTATCCGATCGTCACGCACGCCTTCAACTTCGTGGGACGCGGCGCGCTCGGCCTCATCCAGGCTGGCGACGGCGATCCGCTGAAGTAGCCTGACATACCGTTGATGGTTGTGCGTGTCGTCGATCCGGCGACGCGCATAGCCTGTTTCTCAGGAGAAGGGAGCAATCATTATGCAGGCACAACGACAACGAGGCCGCGAGGTTCCTGCCAAACGCTCACCTCTGCCGATCTTTTATACGATCATCGCGCTGATCGCCCTTGTCGGCGGCGGCGCGTTACTTTGGAGCATCGCCGCGCGTCCGGCAGCGCCCACAGGCGAGGGCAACACCAGCGGCGTCCACCCGCTGAGCGCGCCGGTCGGCACGACGCCCGAAGGGTTTTACTACAAGGGCAGCCCCGACGCGCCGGTCAAAGTGATCGAGTACGCCGATTTCCAGTGCCCGGCCTGCGCCAATGTCTTCCAGGCGATTGAGGGTACGATCGACCAGCGCTACGTCGAGACAGGCAAGATCCAGTTGATCTTCCACGACTTCCCGCTTCAGCAGCACGACAACGCGATCCCAACCGCCGCGGCGTCGCGCTGTGCCGGTGAGCAGGGCAAGTTCTGGCCGATGCATAATCTGCTCTTTGCCCGCCAGCGCACATGGAGCGACGATCGCGACATCACGCCGCGTCTGCTGGGCTATGCCAGCGATCTGGGCCTCGATCAGGCGGCCTTCTCAACCTGTCTCGTCAGCGAGAAGTACGTGCCAGCGCTGCGCGACAGCGCCGCCGCCGCGATCGGGAGCGGCATCGACAGCACGCCGACGTACCTCGTAGACGGCACGAAGGTGACGGCCCCCGAACTCGAAGCGGCGATCGAGGCCGCGCTTCAGGCGAAGGGCAACTGAGATGCAGGCCCGAATACTGTATGCGCGGATGATCGCGGCGCTGCTGGCGCTGCTGGGTCTGCTCGACGCCGCGTATCTCACGCTCAACCGCTATCAGCATAACATTGCGCTGGTCTGTCCGGTTGGCGCTGGTTGCGAGGCGGTTCAGGCCAGCCGATGGAGCACGCTGCCACCCGGCGGCGGCCTTCCGGTGTCGGTGATCGGCATGGCGGGCTACGGCCTGCTGCTGGCTCTGGCGCTGGCCGGGTTGCATCGTGAGCGCCTGGGGCCGCTGTCGATCGCGACGGCGCTGCTGGCGCTGGCAGGCGGTGGGCTGCTGCTGTCAAACTACTTCATGGCGCTTCAGCTCTTTGTGATTCGGGCGCTCTGCTTCTGGTGTATCATTTCGGCGCTGCTGGAGCTAGGAATCTTCGGCGCGGCGCTCTACGGCTGGATCGTGCAGAAAGAACGACGTTCACAGCTCACCGTTCACAGCCCACCGTTTAAAGAACTCGAAACTTGAAACTTGAAACGAGGTCCTATGTTTGCAATGCTGCTGGACAGGCCGCGACAACCGCTGCGCGCCGCCGAGGTGCCGATCCCAACGCCCGCCGACGACGAGGTGCTGATTCGCGTTCATGCCTGCGGGCTGTGCCGCACCGATCTGCATGTCGTCGACGGCGAGCTGACACAGCCGAAGCTGCCGCTGATCCCCGGTCATCAGATCGTGGGCAGCGTGGCGGCGTGCGGCGAGCGGGTAGAGCGCTTTGTCACCGGCGAGCGCGTGGGAGTGCCCTGGCTGGGCGCGACCTGCACCCACTGCCGCTACTGCCGCTCAGGCCGCGAGAACCTGTGCGATCAGGCGCGCTTCACCGGCTACCAGATCGATGGCGGCTACGCGGAGTACACCGTCGCCGATCAGCGCTTCTGCTTCCCGCTGCCCGCCGACTATCCCGACCTTCAGGCCGCGCCGCTGCTCTGCGCCGGGCTGATCGGCTACCGCTCGCTGCGCATGGCCGAAGATGCCGAGCGAATCGGGCTGTACGGCTTTGGCGCGGCGGCGCATATCGTGATTCAGGTGGCGCGGCATCAGGGGCGGCGCGTCTTCGCCTTTACCCGTCCCGGCGATCACGAGGCCCAGCAGTTCGCGCGCGACCTTGGCGCGATCTGGGCGGGCGATTCGGGCCAGGCACCGCCCGAAGAGCTGGACGCCGCGATCATTTTCGCGCCGGTCGGGGCGCTGGTGCCAGCCGCGCTGCGCGCTGTGGGCAAAGGCGGCACCGTGGTCTGCGGCGGCATCCACATGAGCGACATTCCCTCGTTTCCGTACGCGATCCTGTGGGGCGAGCGCAGCGTGCGCTCGGTGGCAAACCTGACGCGACGCGACGCCGAGGAGTTTCTGGCGCTCGCGCCTCAGGTGCCGGTACGGACCAGCATCCAGCCGTTTCCGCTCGCGGCGGCCAACGAGGCGCTCGCGGCGCTGCGCAGCGGTCAGATCCACGGCGCGGCGGTGCTGGTCGTCGATCCGGCGCTCATGCCGGAGGAGCGCCCGCTCCGATAACCGCAGCGCTATGCTCTGCCTACCGCTCGTCGGGACTTTTGGAGCATGCCGATCGGCGGCGGCGTCGCGATAATAGATCGACATTCGTGCGCCAGATCAACTCCCCTCAGGATTATCCATGCTTTGGAGCTATGCCGCGCCCGTGGGTAGCTCGTCGTAGACTGGCGCACACTCATCATGGAGAGCATCGCAATGCCCGACCAGCACACGGAAGTAACGCATACCGGCTTTTTCAGCAACCTGTTCAACTCGTTTATCGGCGCGCTGCTCGGCGTGCTCCTCTTCTTCGCATCCTTCGTGGTCTTGTGGATCAACGAGGGCACGGTCAATCTGGCGACGATCGCCCGGCAGAGCACGCCCGTTACCGCCGCCTCCGTCGATCCGGCGATGGAGGGCAAGCTGATCGCCGCGACCGGCAAGCTTGCGACGACCGAAGCGCTAGGCGATGCCTCGTTGCTGCGCGCTCAGCGCTACCTGCGGCTAGAGCGCAGCGTCGAAATGTATGCGTGGGTCGAGCATACCCGCAGCAGCACGACCAAGAACGTCGGCGGCAGCTCGACGACCGAGACGACCTACAGCTACGAGAAGGAGTGGACCTCCGACCCGGAGCGGTCAAGCTCCTTCAGGTACCCCGGAGGCCATGAAAATCCTGAGCTGGAGTTCGAGAGCCAGAGCTGGACGGCCAGCAGCGCGACCATCGGCGCGTACAGCGTCAATCCCCGCGAGCTGGAGCTGCCCGAAGCGACGGCGGTCGCGCTCGACGAGGAAAACACCGAGGCCAGCGCGTCTTGGCTGGTGCGGAATAATTACCTCGTCAGCAGCGCAAGCGCGCTGACGCAGCCGAAGATCGGCGATGTTCGTATCCGCTACGCGGCGGTGCCAAATAACACGGATGTGACGCTCTTCGGCAAGGCCAGCGGCGCGCAGATCGTGCCATACGAGGCTAAAGGCACGTCGCTCTACCGCGCCTTCACCGAGAATCGCGAGCAGGCGATCGAGACGCTCGACACGGAGTATCACCTGTGGATCTGGATCGTCCGCGCGATCGGCTTCATGATGATGTGGATCGGCCTGATGCTCTGCTTCTCGCCGGTCAACACGGTGCTGAATATTCTACCTTTCCTCGGCAGCGCCAGCAGCTTCCTGACGGGCCTGATCATGTTCTGTATCGCGCTCCCGCTGTCGATCGTGACGATCGTGGCCTCGATCATCGCCCACAACATCTTCCTGCTGATCGGTCTGCTGCTGCTGTTGCTCGGCGGCATTGTGCTCTGGAGCCGCATCCGTCGGCCAAGGCTGGCAGCGCAGCCAGCGTCAATCTGACCGCCGCTACCACAGCCCAAAAACTGCCAGCCGCTCGACCAATAACTGGTCGAGCGGCTGGCATAACAGGTTTCTTTGTTTTTGTAACAGGGAAGGAAATTCCTTACCGCTGACTCCGCTCTGCACGCTTTGGTGCTGGTGGGGAATGTAGGAGATGTCGTAGCACATCGAGCCTGTCTCTACTATAGTCGGTCGACCTTACCGTACACCTTACCACCGAGCACAGTTTGAAGCACCTGCTTTAGATCACGTGCTCCACGCCACGCACCGCCGCCACAATCGCGGGCAGCCGCTCGGCCACCCACTCGATCTGCTCCGGCGTGTTGGTGAGTCCCAGCGTGAGCCGCACGGCGGTATGCGCCAGATCGTCGGGGATGCCCATCGCCGTCAGCACATGCGACGGCTCGCTTTCGCCCGCCGCGCAGGCCGAGCCGCTGGAGCAGGCGATGCCGTGATCGGCCAGCGCGACCAGCACGGCCTCGCCCGCGACGCCTCCGAAGCAGAAGCTCGCATGGCCCGGCAGCCGCAGCGTCGGATGGCCCGTCAGGATCGCGCCGGGCACGTCTTCAAGAACGCTCCGGATCAGCCGATCGCGCAGATCAGCGAGCGTGCGTGAGTCGTGGCTGCGAACCAGTTGCAGCGCGGTCGCCAGCCCGACGATCCCGGCGACATTCTCGGTGCCCGCCCGCCGATCGCGCTCCTGGTGCCCGCCGTAGATCTGCGGCAGCAGGGGCGTGCCCCGCCGCACGTAGAGCGCGCCCACGCCCTTAGGACCGTAGCACTTATGCGCCGAGATCGTCAGCAGATCGACGCCCAGCGCCCGTATGTCGACCGGCAGCGTCGGTAGCGCCTGCACCGCGTCGGTGTGCAGCGCAATGCCGCGCGGGCGAGTCAGCGCCGCGATCTCGGCGAGCGGCTGGATCGTGCCGACCTCGTTGTTGGCGAGCATGACGCTGACCAGGATCGTGCGATCGTCGAGGGCGTGCTCCAGCGCCACAAGATCGACCAGCCCGGATCGATCGACGGGCAGATACGTGACCCGAAAGCCATGCACGCGCTCAAGGTAGGCGCAGGTGCGCAGCACGGCATGATGCTCGATCTGCGTGGTGACGATGTGATCGCCACGGTCGCGCGCGGCGAAGGCCACGCCCTGCAACGCGAGATTATTGCTCTCGCTGCCGCCGCCGGTAAACACGATCTCGCTCGATCGCGCGCCGATGGTGGTCGCTACCGTCTGCCGCGCCCAATCGACCGCAGCGCGCGCCTGCTCCGCCATCGGGTAGCGCCCCGACGGGTTGCCGAACTGCTGCGTGAAGTAGGGCAGCATCGCGTCGAGCACGCGCGCATGGACCGGCGTGGTCGCGGCGTGATCGAGGTAGATCGTCTCAGCGTCCATCGCCGCGCTCCCAGACAAAGTCAAGGCCGATGTCGAGCGCCGGGGCGGAGTGCGTGAGCGCGCCCACCGAGATCAGATCGACGCCCGCCGCCGCCAGCGCGCGCACCGTCTCCAGATTCACGCCGCCGGATGCCTCGGTCAGCGCCCGCCCATCGATCAGCGCGACCGCCTCGCGCAGCGTCGCGGGCGGCATGTTGTCGAGCAGGATCGCATCAACGCGGGCTTCGAGCGCCGCCGGAATCTGATCGACGCGATCGACCTCGACCTCGATCTTGATCGCGTGCGGCAGCGCTTGCCGCGCCCGATCGATCGCCTCCGGCAGCGTCAGGCCGTGCTGCCGCAGCGCGACCAGATGGTTATCTTTCACCAGCATCATGTCGCTCAGGTCGCGGCGATGGTTATGGCCGCCGCCCGCGCGCACGGCGTACTTCTCCAGCGCGCGCAGCCCCGGCGTCGTCTTGCGCGTATCGACGATGCGCGCCCGTGTGCCGCGCACCGCCGCGACGTAGCGCGCCGTCAGGCTAGCGATGCCGCTGAGCCGCTGCATAAAATTGAGCGCCACGCGCTCACCCCGCAGCAGGCTGCGCGCCGAGCCGCTCACGCTGGCGATCGGCTGATCGGGCGTCACGAAGGTGCCGTCCGTCACCTGCGCTCCGAAGCGCAGCGCCGGATCGACCAGCCGATAGACCGCCGCCGCCACGTCGAGCCCGGCGATCACCCCCGCCCGCCGTGCCCGAAATACCGCCGTCGCCTGCACTGCCGACGGCACGAGCAGATCCGAGGTAATATCGCCGCGACCGAGATCTTCGGCCAGCGCTCGCTCGACGATCTGCTGAAGCTCGCCCGGCGTGAGATAGTGCGAGAGATCGACGGCGGGCAGCGCGAAGGAAGCCGTTTCTGGATTGATCATCGATGTGCTCCGTATATAGTGTCAACAGCATGGTTGAATAACGATGAACAGGCGTAAGCATTTCCACGTGACATAACGTACTCAACAGGCCGCCACGCAAGCCTCGCGCATCTCGACGGCCTGCCGCCGCCCACCCGTGACGACGATGCGACGCTGCCACAGCGGGCGGCTCTGCGGCAGATCGGAGCGGTAATGTCCGCCGCGACTCTCGGCGCGCTGCCGGGCTGCGGTCGCCATCAGCCAGCTCAGCAGCAGTTGATTCGACAGCTCGTGGTCGGCGATCGTCTGGGGCGCGGGCAGATGGGCATTCCAGCGCGCGAGCGTTTCGATCGCCCGATCCAGACCGGCGGCGGTACGCACCAGCCCGACATGCTCCCACATCACCTGCTGGGCGGCCTGTTTGGTCGGCGGCACTGGCGCGGGCGGCTGCCTCAGATCCAGCGTCGGCTCGATCACGAGGTCAGGCAGTAGCGCAGGCCGTCGATCCGGCTCCTCATTCTGTGCTGACCGCTCGATCGTTCGCCGCACGATTCGCCCGCCGAAGACAATCCCTTCGACCAGCGAGTTACTCGCCAGGCGGTTAGCTCCATGCACGCCCGTACACGCGACCTCGCCGCATGCATAGAGGCCCGGCAGTGTTGTCTCGCCCCAGATGTTGGTGGACACGCCGCCCATGAAGTAGTGCGCGGCAGGCGCGACCGGCAGAAGATCGGCGGCGATGTCGAGGCCCAGGCTGTCGCAGAACGCGCTGATCGTCGGGAAGCGCCGGTGTGTGCTCGCGGCGTCGAGGTGGCGCAGATCGAGGAAGACCGGCCCGCCCGTGCGCTGCATCTCGGCGACGATCGCGCGCGCCACAACATCGCGGGGTGCAAGCTCGGCCTGCGCCGCGTAGCGCGGCATGAAGCGCTCGCCCTCGGTGTTGCGCAGGTAGGCGCCCTCGCCGCGCACTGCCTCCGAGATCAAAAACGTTGGCTGGCCTGGAACCTGCAAGGCGGTCGGGTGGAACTGGTAGAACTCCAGATCGGCCAGCGCCGCGCCCGCGCGGTAGGCCAGCGCCACGCCATCGCCGGTCGCAACGCCGGGATTGGTGGTATAGCGGAAGAGCTGGCCCGCGCCGCCGCAGGCTAGAATTATGTGCCGCGCGCGAAACAGCTCCGGCTCGCCGTCGCCGCGCTGCGCCCAGACGCCCACGGCCCGGCCCCGCTCCACGACGATCTCGACAACGTAGGTATGCTCGCGGATCGCGACACCGGCCTGGTGCAGCGCCGCGCACAGCGTCAGCTCGATATGCCGCCCGGTGGCATCGCCGCCCGCGTGCAGAATCCGCCGCGCCTGATGCGCCGCCTCCAGGCCGAGCGCAAGCTGGCCCGCGTGCGTATCGAAAGGCACGCCCAGGCGGATCAGGTCGTAGATCCGCGCTGGTGCTTCAGCGGCCAGGACGCGCACCGCCGTCGGATCGCACAGGCCCGCGCCAGCCGCCAGCGTATCGTCGTAGTGCAACTGCGGGCTGTCGGCCATCCCGATCGCCGCCGCGATGCCGCCCTGCGCGTAGCGCGTGTTGCTCTCGGCCAGCGCGGCCTTCGTGATCACCAGCACGCGACCGTGCCGCGCGGCCTGAAGCGCCGTAAACAGCCCGGCGATCCCGCTGCCGATGATGATGTAATCGTACATAGCTGATGCCCTCATACGAATCAAAACCGATTACCGCAGCGCCAGCATGCGCTCCAGCGCGACACGCGCCCAACGCCTAGTGGTATCGTCCACGCCGATCCGATTGACGACACGGTCTTCCAGCAGGTTGTCGAGCACCCAGGCCAGATACGCCGGGTGAATGCGGTACATCGTCGAGCACGGGCAGACCACCGGATCGAGGCAGAAGATCAGCTTGTCGGGATGCTCCTGTTGCAGCCGTCGCACCATGCTGATCTCGGTGCCGACCGCCCACTGCGTGCCGGGCGCGGCAGCCGCAATCCTGGCAAGAATCAGCTCGGTCGAGCCGTACAGATCGGCGGCCTGCACCACGGGCAGCTCGCACTCCGGGTGGACGATCACCGTGATGCCGGGGTAGTCGCGGCGGGCCTGCGCGATCTGCGCGACGGTGAAGCGCTTGTGGACCGAGCAGTGACCTTTCCAGAGGACGATGCGAGCCTGCCGCAACTGTTCGGGCGTGTTGCCACCAAGCGGCCTGCGCGGGTCCCACACCACCATCTGCTCGAGCGGAATGCCCATTGCCCAGCCGGTATTGCGGCCCAGGTGCTGATCGGGAAAGAACAGCACGCGCTCGCCGCGCTCAAAAGCCCAGCGCAGCACGCGATCGGCGTTGGATGACGTGCAGACGCCGCCGCCATGCTCGCCGCAGAACGACTTGAGCGCCGCCGCCGAGTTCATGTAGGTGATCGGGACGATCGGCTGCCGTGGGCCGTCCGCCGCTCCGTAGAGATCGGAGAGGGCGTCCCAGGCATCCAGCACATCGTCCACGTGCGCCATGTCGGCCATCGAGCAGCCAGCCGCCATGTTCGGCAAGATCACCTGCTGGTGAGGCTGCGCCAGGATGTCGGCGCTCTCGGCCATGAAGTGAACGCCGCAGAAGACAATGTAGTCGGCCTCTGTGCGGGCCGCCGCCTGCTCCGAGAGCTTGAACGAGTCGCCGCGTAGATCGGCGTAGCGGATGATCTCGTCGCGCTGGTAGTGATGGCCCAGGATCAGCAGCCGCGCGCCAAGCGCCGCTTTAGCCTGGCGAATCCGCCGATCGATCGCGGTCAGATCCATGCTGCGGTACGCGGCGGGCAGCGCGGGCTGCGTCGGCGCGTGGAGCGGTATCGGATCGGCCTGGCTGGCACCGGGGCCGTACTGCGGGCGTAGCGGCGCGTCGAAGTGCCACGGATCGAAGCTGAGCTGCGGAGAGCATGTCGTCTCAAGCGGGCGTTCGGGCAACAGGATAGCCATAGCGGTGTCCTTTGGAAAGTAAAGGTTATAGATACCTTTACTTGAGCTATAAAAAAAACGAGTTCAAAGTTCAACGATTCGAGTTCCAGGGTTCAAGTTTCGAGCTCGTCGAACTTTGAACTTTGAACCTGGTTCTCGGTGCTTCAGCTCGGCGGGCCTGGAAAGAGCTGTTCGGGCGTCAGCTTACAGCGGTAAAGCTGCGGCGGTCGGTGCGCGCCGCCCTCGACGCGCTTGCCGGTCGAGACGATCGTGCCGCTGGCCTCGACCTTGCGCCGAAAGTTGGTCGGGTCGAGCGGATGGCCCAGGATGACCTCGTACGCATTGCGCAGATCGGCCAGGGTAAACGTCGGCGGCAACAACTGGTAGGCGACATAGGCATAGCTGACTTTATTGCGCAGCCGCCATAGCGCATAGCTCAAGATCGCATCATGATCGAAGGCCAGCGGCCTGGGCACCTGCTCAGCCGGAAACCAGCGCGCCTCGCGATCGGTCTGCGCCTCCGGCAACTGCGCCGCCGTGCTGGACACAAGCGCGTAGTAGGCCACCGCAATGCGGTGCTCGCGCGGGTCGCGGTCGGGCCGCCCAAAGGTGTACAGCTGCTCAAGATAGGTCGGCGTCAGCCCCGCTTTGGTGTGCAGATGCCGCCGCGCGGCCTCTTCCAGGCCCTCCCCGGTACGCACCCAGCCGCCGGGCAGCGCCCACAGGCCCGCGTAGGGCGGCTTTTTGCGCCGCACGAGCAGCACCGATAGCTCTTGCTGCTGCGCGCCTGGCTGGAGGCTGAAGATAACCACGCTCACGCCGACCGTCGGCCAGGGTTCGGCATCGACGAGATCGGGCGGGCTCTGTGCTGGAAGCTGGCTCGGCTGATCGCTCATGCTTGATACTAATAGTTAGATGTACCTTTACCCTAACTATGATACCACATTCGGCGTGTTCGGTAAATCCATCATCGGCAGCGAACAGGGAAGCTGCAATATCGAGAGAACGAAGTAGGCGAGCAGCGCTACTGGCCTGTCTGGATTCTGACAGGCGTGCAGTTGTGGGGCTGCGTCTGAATCGCAGCCCCAGCGCGGTATCCCGATTGTGGAAGCCAGTGGGGACTCCCTGTGGTTCGTCAACGACAATCAGCCGACGACACATCTCACGTAGTCGCTGGAGGTTGGGCATACAGCCTTCCGCCAGAAGTCGCTCGACCATCACGGGCG
>DASUTC010000178.1 GCA_036374795.1 Herpetosiphonaceae bacterium | reverse complement strand
GCGCTGAGCGAGTGCAGTTACTCGTCACAGACGCCTTCAGCCTCTGTGCGAGAGATACGCAGCAAACTCGCGTCACGTGGCAAGGCGGAATGGGCAGCGCAGGCGTGAAATGCCGGGGGTCACTGAGGTGTTGCGGGTCCTGACCTGACGGTGGAGAGAGGTGTTGCAAAGGCAAGGGCCGCGATGAATTGCTCCCGCGCCGCCGGAGCCTTCTCCAGGGAGGAAGCGATAGGAGTGAAGAACGCCGGGACGTCAAGCGCCAGATCGGCGAGCCCGCCAGGCGCGACGCGCCAGACCAGCCGAATGTGGTCACCGATCTGTCGCCGTTCCTCTGTATTGTAGAATGTCCAGTGAGCCAGTGACCAGAACAGGCGGCGCCGGAGGAAATCCGGCGCTTGAAAAGCTCCGGTGCGGATCGATGCCAGCAACGCCTTAGCGGCCTTGGGATTGGTGTCGCCCTCGAGGAGCACGAGCAGGTACGCGAGCTGCATCCAATCCTTTGGATCCGCAGGCGCGACCGCCAGACCCGCGCGGGTTGCGCCGACCGCGCGCTCGAGCATGGCCGTCTCGGCGGCGCTCTGAAGGTCCGCCCGAAAGGCCAGTTCTGCCAGTGCCCTCCCGTGCTGGTCGTGAATCTCTCGGTCCTCGACCCAGCCCAGGGCGAGTTCGCGTGACGCGATCAGCCCCAGGAGCTCAGCGTCCGAGACGGCCTTCCCTGCATCCAGCTGCTCAATGACGGGATCGCGCGCTGCCAGCCAGGCCGATGCCAGCACCCGCGGCACGGCGAGCCACAGGATCAACCCTCCCAGCAGGAGCGCCAGAGCAGCGGGCCAGCGACGCTGGTGAGGCGCAGGTCGACGCGATTTCCGATCGAGCCTGAGCGGTTTCCCGAGCAGCAGAGCGCCGCAGGCGGCGTTTTGCTGCGCGTCAACTCGGGCTAGGCGGCTGCTCGTCATCGCAGAGAGGATGATCCGGGCGGTTCCTGCAGAAACGGTCGCGGTCGCAAAGAGGATGATCGAGGCGCTTTTCGCAGAAGCGGTCGGCATCAGCTTCCGTGCAAAGAGGGTGATCCGGTTGGCGGTCGCAAAAAGCAGACGACGCGACCAACTGCAGGCAGATACCATCGTCTCGATACCAGCGGCAGAAACCGTCCCGGCGGACGCGCTGCGGCAAGGCCTCGGAGCCACCCTGACCAGGCTCCATGAGCGGCGTCGCCATGGCCGGCGCATAGGGCACGCCGCCAGCCCGTGGGGCCGCAGAAAGCACACCGAGCGTG
>DASUTC010000177.1 GCA_036374795.1 Herpetosiphonaceae bacterium | reverse complement strand
GGGCAGGTGTGGAGTCGCGCCCATGACAAAGGCGGTGTAGCACGTGGTTAGCTCGCGCACCAGCACGCCCGCCGACCAGCCATCCGCGATGATGTGGTGCATCGTGACCACCAGCATATGCTCGTTGTCGCTGATGCGCAGCAGCATCGTGCGCAGCAGGGGGCCGCGCTCCAGATCAAAGGGGCTTTGTGCCGCCGCGACGATGATCTCGCGGGCACGCTGCTCGCGCGGATCTGCCGTCTCAGCCCCCAGATCCACGACGGGCAGCGGCAGAGTTAAGGCCGCAGCGATCACCTGAACCGGCTCGCCCTGGTGGATGGCAAACGTCGTCCGCAGCGCCTCGTGGCGCTGCACGATCAGGTCCAGGCTCTGCTGAAGGGCGGCCACATCCAGCGACCCGGTCAGTCGGAGCGCGATCGGGATGATATAGCTGGCGCTCTCCGGCTCGAACTGATCGAGCAGCCAGAGCCGCTGCTGCGCAAAGGAAAGCGGCAGCGGCTGGTCGCGCCCGACAGGCGCGATCGGCGGCGCGTGTCGTTGAGCGGCGGCGTGCTGCGCCGTCATGATGCGCCGGGTCAACTCGGCGATCGTCGGCCCCTCAAAGATGCTGCGGAGTGGCAGCTCTACGCCAAAGGCCGCGTTGATGCGCGCGATCAGGTGCGTCGCGAGCAGCGAGTGACCACCAAGCTCGAAAAAACGATCGTGGATGCTCAAGGACTCGACCCTGAGCACATCAGCCCACACGCTGGCGACTCGCTGCTCCAGGGGCGTGCGCGGCGCGACCAGTGGCCGATCCCGATCGGCGGCTTCGGGCGTCGGCAGCGCGCCCCGATCGACTTTGCCGCTCGGAGTCAACGGCAACGCATCGAGGACGACACACGCGCCCGGCACCATGTAGTCGGGCAGACGCGCTTGCAGGTAGGTGCGGAGATCTGAGTGCAACGTTTCGAGCTGGGAGTTCAGGGCTTCCGGCGCTTCGCCCGGTCCTTGTTCCTGGGTTCCTGTGTTCCTTTGCTCGTTGCTCTGTTGTTCTACAACGTAGGCTACCAGCCACTTCTCGCCGGATGGCGCTTCCCGTGCCAGGACCACGTTTTCGCGGACGCGCGGATGTTGCCCAATCACCGCTTCGATCTCCTCTAGCTCAACCCGAAAGCCTCGGATCTTGACCTGCTGGTCCGACCGACCAAGAAAGATCAGGTTGCCGTCGGGCAGATACCGCGCTCGGTCCCCGGTGCGATACAACCGCGTGCCGGGCAGCGTGTGCCCATGCCTGCTGAACGGGTTAGGAGTGAACCGCTCAGCCGTCAGGTCAGGCCGGTTGAAGTAGCCGTGGGCCAGGCCGCCTCCGCCGATATAGACCTCGCCGGGCACGCCAATCGGCACCGGTCGCAGCGCTGCATCCAGCACATAGATCTGCGTGTTGTGTACCGGCTGTCCGATCGGCGCGTACCGATTGGCTGTCGCGCCCGGCTGTATGGGATACAGCGTCGCACAGATCGTCGCCTCGGTTGGCCCGTAGCCGTTGATGATCTGCAATCCGGGCACGCGCGCGGCGATCAACGCCAGCAGCGCCTCAGGGATCGGCTCGACGCCCACCAGCAAGCGCCGCAGGGAGCATGGAGCCGTCGATCGATCCAGCCACGCTGCCAGATCTTGGACCAGAAACGGCGGAATGTAGGCGCTGCGAATCTGATGGCGATCGAGCCACGCGATAAACGCCGCGCCATCCACGCGCACGGAATCGGGCACAAGATGGAGCGTCCCGCCAGCCACCAGCGCCGACCAGATCTCATAGACCGAGGGATCAAAGCTGATGCTGGTCCAGCAGCTACAGGCATCGCCGGGCAGGATCGGCTGCCGCCGCGTGAAATCCGTCAGGAGATTGACCACGCCCGCATGATGGCAATCGACGCCTTTCGGTCGCCCGGTCGAGCCGGAGGTGTAGATCACATACGCGCTCTGTTCGGGTATATCATCATGGACCGGATTGTCAGCGCTTGCCTGCGCGATTCGATCGCGGTCGGCGTCGAGCTGCACCAGCGGCGTGCCGGTGTCGGGCAGCGTGCTGCCGTGTGCTTGCCGTGTGAGCAGCAGCGCGGCCTGGGCATCCTCCAGCATGAAGGCCAGGCGCTCCGGCGGATACAGCGGATCGAGCGGGACGTAGGCGCCGCCTGCCTTGAGAATACCCAGGAGCGCAACGATCAGGTCGACCGAGCGATCGAGAGCCACGCCAACCCGCATGCCCCGGTCGATCCCGCGCTGCCGCAGGTGGTGGGCGAGCCGATTGGCGCGGCGGTTCAGCTCGGCATACGTAACACGCTGGTCGTGATCGATCACCGCCGTCACGTCCGGCGTGCGTCGCGCCTGTGCCTCGACGAGCCGATGCAGACACGCGCGCTCAAACGGAGCCTGGGTGCTATTCCACTCTACCAGCAGACGATGCTCTTCAGCATCGGTCAGCAGCGGCAGATCGCCGATGGGCCGCTCAGGGTCCTTGACGATCGCCATCAGCAGCGTCTGGAAATGCCCGGCCATGCGCGCAATCGTGTCGGGCATAAACAGGTCGGCGCTGTACTCAAACCTGCCCCAGAGTCCGCTGTCCGCTTCCTCCATGTTCAGGATCAGATCGTACTGCACGGTGTCGATCGCGATCGGGAAGCGGCGCAGCGTGAGATCGCCGAGATTGCTCACCGGACGGGGCACGTTTTGGAGCGCAAAGAAGACCTGAATCAGTGGTACGGCGTGCAGGCTGCGCTCTGGATGTACGTCGGCGACGATCTGCTCAAACGGCAGATCTTGATGCGCATAGGCCTGGAGCGTCACCGCGCGCACGCGCTGAAGGAGCGCGCCAAAGGTTGGATTGCCGCGTAGGTCGGTACGTAAGGCCAGCGTGTTGACAAAGAAGCCGATCAGCCCTTCGGTTTCTACCGGTCGTCGGCCTGCAATCGGCGTCCCGATCATCAGATCATGCTGGCCGGTATAGCGATAGATCAGGACCTCGAATAGCGCCAGCAGCGTCATGAAGGGCGTGGCCCCAAACTGGCGGCTGAGATCGGGAAGCGCGCTGGCAATGGTCGGCGGGATCACAAACGTGTGGCTGCCGCCGCGATAGGTTGGCGCTGCCGGACGCGGGAAGTCGGTGGGCAGCTCTAGCAGCGGCGGGGCAGCGGCAAGCTGTTGACGCCAGTAGGCGAGCTGTTTCTGCGCGACGCTGCTCTGTATCCACTGGTGCTGCCAGACGGCATAATCGGCATACTGGATCGGCAGCGGCGGCAATGTGGGCCGGTGATGTGCCCTGGCAGCCGCATAGCAGGCGGCTACTTCGCGGATCAGCACGCCGAGCGACCAGCCATCGCACATACTATGATGCAGCAGGAGCAGGAGGACGTGTTCGGTTGGCGCAAGCTGGAATAACCGCGCGCGCACCAGCGGACCCTGTTCCAGGTCAAAAGGCTGCCGTACGTCTTCAGCGCTCAGCGCCTGGACATGCGCAGCTTGCTCGGCGGCGGGTATGTGGGTGAGTGAAACGATCGGAAGCGGGATCTCGAATGCGGATCGAATGAGCTGCATCGGCTCCCCGTCCACGACCATCATCGTCGTGCGCAGGGTTTCATGGCGCTGCACAAGATGATTGAGGCTCGTCGCCAGGGCGGTGACATCTAGCGGACCGGTGAGCTGAACCGCAACGGGGATGGTGTACACGCTCCTCGGCAACAGTTGGTCGAGAAACCATAGCCGACGCTGGGCAAAGGACAACGGGAAGACATCAAGTGCATCTGGCTGTTGCTGACGGATCTGCGCCAAGAGCTCTTGCTTCTCAGAAGGCGTTTTCGCCAGCCACTGTGATTGATTGCTCATAGAATGATCGGGAATGGACCGGGTGCCATTTCAGGCTGATCGTTAAGCGTCGGTCGCTGGTGCCACACAGGCGATTGGGCCTATCTCAATTTCAAATCACGGTCGTGTGCGCGTGCGTACCAGTTATAGTACCAGTTGCGCTCGGTTTCGCAAGCGGCCTGATCATGACGCGGCGGCTCCATCATGCCCGCGATGGCTACCCGCTGCCGATGTGCCAGCGGCCTTCGGCTTCCGGCAGCTCGCGATTCTCCCCGCTTGATTTATACTCTTTTTAATTTATAATGATAGTCATCCAACAATGAGCATCATGTGATTGAGTCTCAATCATATCGATTGCGTGCCGCCGCCACCCCCCAAGCGGTTGCTGCCCCTCTGTGATCGGTTCGGGATTGTCGTACTGGATAAACGCGCTTAAGATCGTGTTCCTGCCCAACGCGGCATCGGTTCATTACGGTACGCTCGTGTTTCAATCCAAGCTTGGGAGGCACCTACCATGAAGCGGTTCATCGTTCTGCTCGCGTTCGCTGTCTTACTGGTCGCTCAGGCATTGCCTATTCAGGCAGCGTCCGCGTCGACTGGTACATCTAGCCGCATGGTACCCACAACCGGCAAGGCTCTTCCCGACCAGTACATCGTCGTCCTCAAGGATGGTGCTGATGCGCATTCCATCGCCAACAGCGCGGGCGTAAAGCCTAAGCATGTGTATAAGGCGGTGCTGAATGGATTTGCAGCAACGTTGCACGCGCGTCAGCTTGAGGCGCTCCAGCGCAATCCCCACGTCGATTACATCGAGCCTGATCAAGAGGTTACGGTCAGCGATACGCAGTACAACCCGCCGTGGGGCCTGGATCGCATCGACCAGCGCTCCCGACCGCTCTCCGGCAGCTATACGTATGACCGAACCGGCGCAGGCGTGTATGCCTACATTATCGACACCGGATTGCAGGCCAACCACCCCGACTTCGGCGGTCGCGCCGCGAATGTGTACGACGCATTCGGCGGGAACGGCGACGATTGCAACGGTCATGGCACGCATGTCGCGGGGACCGTCGGCGGCGCAACCTATGGCGTTGCCAAGCAGGTCCAGCTCCGTGGTGTGCGCGTGCTCGACTGTGGCGGCTCCGGCACGTGGTCGGGCGTGATCGCGGGCATGGACTGGGTGCGGCTGTACGGTCAGCGGCCAGCCGTGGCGAATATGTCGCTGGGCGGCGGCTATAACGCCTCGGTCAACACCGCCGCCGACAACCTTTCCAACTCAGGCGTCTTTGTCGCGGTCGCCGCCGGCAACAACTACGGCGCGAACGCCTGCAACACGTCTCCGGCAAGCGCCAATCAGGTGTTGACCGTGGCGGCATCGGATATCAACGATGCCCGCGCCTCCTTCACGAATGTCGGCTCATGTGTCGAAGTGTACGCGCCCGGCGTCAATATCTTGTCGGCGTGGATCGGGAGCGGCACCAACACGATCAGCGGCACGTCGATGGCCTCGCCGCACGTCGCCGGCGTCGGCGCGCTGTATAAGAGCGCCTTCGGCGACACCGCATCGGCCAATATTGTCAACTGGATCATCGCCAACGCGACGCCGAATGTTATTTCCAACAACCCCTCCGGCACGCCGAACCGCCTGCTCTACCTGCCCAGCCTGGGTCCGGCGCGCAAAGCGCCGTTCGACTACGACGGTGACGGCAAGACCGACATTGCGGTCTGGCGACCCAGCGAGGGTAACTGGTACATCATTCCCAGCAGCACCGGCAACGCCTACGCCCAGCAGTGGGGCGTCAACGGCGACAAGGTGGTCGCGGGCAACTACGACGGCGACGGCAAGAGCGATCTCGCGGTCTGGCGGCCCGGCGACGGCACCTGGTACATCATTCCCAGCAGCACCGGCAACGCTTACGCCCAGCAGTGGGGCCTTAACGGCGACGTGCCCGTGCCCGGCGACTACGACGGCGACGGCAAGAGCGATCTCGCGGTCTGGCGGCCCGGCGACGGCACCTGGTATATTGTCCACAGCAGCACCGGCAGCCCCGCCTATTATCAATGGGGTCTGAGCGGCGACGTGCCCGTGCCCGGCGACTACGACGGCGATGGCAGGAGCGACCGCGCTGTCTGGCGACCGAGCGACGGCACGTGGCATATCGTGCTCAGCAGCTCCGGCGCGATCTCCGTCCAGCAGTGGGGCCTTAACGGCGACGTGCCCGTGCCCGGCGACTACGACGGCGACGGCAAGAGCGATCTCGCGGTCTGGCGGCCCGGCGACGGCACCT
>DASUTC010000176.1 GCA_036374795.1 Herpetosiphonaceae bacterium | reverse complement strand
AGCGCATCGCGCAGATCTTCCGCCAGCCGCTCATCCTCAAGCCGTCGGCGCAGGCGTCTGATCTCTTCTGCCTGACGCGCGATCGTCGCCTGGGCCTGCGCCAGATCATCCGATCCGGCCTCAGCAGTATCATTCACAGGTGCGCTCCTGTACACATAACGTCAGCAGCGGGTAGAGCGGGCGTCAGCTTGCGTTGGAGGCGACGTGCAGGAAGATGCGCGGGCTGAGTCTGATCGCTGCTCGCGGCAGCATGTCGGCGGTAGGAGTCGATCACCTCTGATCTAGCATGCCGGGCGGGCGCTGTCAAGCGGCGATTCGCCCAAAGCGCGGCGCTGGTGCGCGCCAACGATCTGCGAGCGCCTGCGCCTGGAAAGCTGGTGCTACAATACAACGGTGATGATCCGATCGCGGGAGTATGTGTGATGACTGACCTGCCGAGCGGCACGATCACCTTTCTGTTCACTGACATCGAGGGGAGCACGCTCCGCTGGGAGCAGCACGGCGAGGCGATGCAGCGGGCGCTGGCCCGGCATGATGCGCTGCTGCGCGCCGCGATCACCAGCCACGACGGCGTGGTCTTCAAGACGGTCGGCGATGCCTTCTACGCTGCCTTCACCACGGCGACCAGCGCGCTCGGCGCTGCGCTGACCGCCCAGCGCGCACTTCAGTCCGCCGCGTGGGACGATTCGGTCGGCCCGCTGCGGGTGCGGATGGCGCTCCACACCGGCAGCGCCGAGATGCGCGACGGCGACTACTTCGGCCCGGCGCTGAACCGCGTGGCGCGGCTGCTGGCGGCGGGGCACGGCGGCCAGATCCTTTTGTCGCGGGTAACTCAAGAGCTGGTGCGCGATCTGCTGCCGCCCGTCACGCAGCTCCGCGACCTGGGCGAGCATCGGCTCAAAGACCTGATCCGCCCTGAGCATATCTTCCAGTTGCTCGCGCCGGATCTGCGCGCCGATTTTCCACCGCTGCGCACGCTCGAAAGCCGCATCAATAACCTGCCGCCGCAGCCGTCGCCGCTGCTTGGACGCGATCAGGAGCTTGTCGAGCTGCGAGCGCTGCTGCGCCGCCCGGATGTGCGGCTGGTGACGCTGACCGGTCCCGGCGGCACGGGCAAGACGCGGCTGGGCCTGCAACTCGGCGCCGATCTGCTCGATGATTTTACCGATGGCGTCTTTTTGATCGAGCTCGCGCCAATCGCCGATCCGGGCCTGGTCGCCTCGACGATCGCGCATACGCTGGGCGTCAAGGAGACGGGCGGGGAGCCGCTGTCGGCGGGGCTTCAGGCGTGGCTGCGCGATAAGCAAACGCTGCTGATTCTGGATAACTTCGAGCAGGTGGCGGCTGCGGCTCCCGTGGTGGCCGATCTGCTGCGAGCAGCGCCCCGGCTGAAGGTGGTGATCACCAGCCGGGTTGTGCTGCGGCTCTACGAGGAGCGCGAGTTTCTGGTAGCGCCGCTTCAGACACCCAATCCCCGGCAGTTGCCGCCGCTGGAGCGGCTAAGCCAGTATGCTGCCGTGGCGCTCTTCATCGAGCGTGCCCAGGCCGTCAAGCGCGACTTCCAGGTGACGAACGAGAATGCTCCGGCGGTTGCCGAGATCTGCGCCCGGCTCGACGGGCTGCCCCTGGCGATCGAGCTGGCTGCCACACGCACCAAGCTCTTGACGCCGCAGGCGCTGCTGGCGCGACTCGACAATCGGCTCAAAATGCTGACCGGCGGCGCGCGCGATCGGTCGGCGCGGCAGCAGACGCTACGCGGCGCGATCGATTGGAGCTACGATCTGCTGGATGCCGCTGAGCAGGCGCTCTTTGCGCGGCTGGCGGTCTTTGTCGGCGGCTGGGCGCTTGAGGCTGCCGAGGCGATCTGCTGCGATTCGGGCGAGCTTGACGTGCTGGACGGGCTTCAGTCGTTGGTCGATAAGAGCCTCGTGCGGCAGATCGATGCGCCGGAGGCCGAGCCGCGCTTTATGATGCTCGAAACGATCCGCGAGTATGCCCTGGAGCGTCTGGCGCTGGGTGGTGCTGCCGACGAGCTGCACGCCCTTCACGTGGCCTACTACCTTGATCTGGCGGAGCAGGCCGAGCCGGAGCTGCTCGGCGTCGATCAGGCGCGCTGGCTGGATCGGCTTGAGATCGAGCATAACAACCTGCGGGCGGCGCTGGCCTGGTGTCGAGACGCGCCGGAGCCGGAGATAGGGCTGCGGCTGGCGGGCGTCCTCGCCGAGTTCTGGTCGGCGCGCGGCTACTACAGCGAGGCCCGGCGCTGGCTTGACGAGATGCTGAGCCAATCGGCTCCGACCACCGGGGCGAGGGCGAAGGCGCTCGTCGCATCGGGCCTGATGGCCGTCCGCCAGGGCGATGCCGCCGCAGCGCGGCCACGCTTCGAGCAAAGCCTGGCGCTGGCCCGCGATCTGAACGATCGGCAGCTTCAGGCGCGCGCGCTCCACGGCCTTGGCGCGGTAGCCCACACACTCGACGATTATGCGACGGCGCGGGCGCTGCTCGACGAGAGCCTGGCGCTGTCTCAGGAGCTTGGCGACAGGCATGGCATGGGCAACACGCTCTACCGGCTGGGGCAGGTGGCGCATCTTCAGGGCAACTACCCGCTGGCGCGCTCGCTCTACGAGCAAAGCCTCGCGCTGCGGCGCGCGCTGGGCGATAAGCGGGGGATCGCCTTCGCGCTGCACAACCTCGGCGTCGTCGCGGTGGAAGAGGCGGACTACGCGGCGGCGCGCGTGCTGTTCGAGCAAAATCTTGGGCTGTTCCGCGAGCTGAGCGATAAGCTCGGCATCAGCCTGTCGCTGCACGCGCTGGCGCTGACCGCGCTGCTGCAAGAGGATGCCGCCACCGCGTGGACGCTCGGCGTCGAGGCGCTGGCGCACTTTCGCGAGCTTGGCCGCACGATGGATATTGCGGCCACGCTTGAGCTGCTGGGACAGGTCGCGGTCAGCCAGGGGCGCTACGAGCAGGCCAGTGCGCATCTTGTGGAAAGCCTCGTGCTGCGCCGCGACACCGACGATCTGATCGGCGTTGCCTCGTCGGTGGAGAAGCTCGCGGCGCTGGCAGAGGCGCAGGGCCGGAGCCGAGCGGCGGTGATCCTCTGCGCCGCCGCCCGATCGGTGCGCGATGCGATCGACGCGCCGATCGCGCCCTCGGATCGGATCGTGTATGAGCAGGTGCTTGCGGCTGCGCGCGGCAGCCTGGATGAGTCGACGTTTGCCGCAGCCTGGGCCGAGGGCACGGCAATGTCGCGTGAGCAGGCGATTGCCTCCGCGCTCAGGGGGTGAAAGAACAAAGAACAACGGAACAAAGAACAACGGAACAACGGAACGACGGAACAATGGGGCGCCCGGCGCACAAGGGGAGCACCCACCCTCCCCCTCTCCTATGTCATGGGAGATGGGTGGCGCGAGCGCCGGGGTGAGGGCCTGCACGATCCGCTCCAACGGCATGACACAGTCCCTCTGCACCATGCCGCAGCGCTTCTGCACGCCGCACCTGACCCCTGACGCCCGATCCCTGAACCCTGGTCTTGAAACTTTGAACTTGAAACTTTGAACTTGAAACTCGAAACAACGCAGCGCTTGACGGACCCTATACAATACAGCCAGGAGCACCACCATCCACCACGCCTCGCAACGGTGCTTCGGTCCACAATTCGATCAAGAAACCCCCCATCTCCCCAGACGTTACGCCGGGTTTCCCAGCAAGTTCGCATGTCAACGCGGGATTGTGCCCATCGCTGCTCGTGTGTCGGACTCCCACTAGCCTGGAAAGGAAACTCGCATGACCAACATCGACGAAGTGATGCAACGTTTGAGCGACCGCGCGGCTGCCGACCCGGCTTTCGCGCAACAACTGGCGGCTGATCCGATCGGCGCGGCGCGGGCGGCTGGCTTTCCGATCTCACCCTCGGCGCTGGCGAGCTTTATGGGCATCGACCAAAAAAACAAATCCGACGACGAGATTGTCGAGGAGTTCCAGACACGGCTGGCGATGACTCCCGGCACCACCGGAACCAAGGGCGGCGAGGAGATGTAGGGCGGATGCGCTCGCCTGGACTCGTCCGGCCTGTATTCGATGCCGGGTGACACGATGCTCTCGAACGCGGATCGCGCTTCCGGCTCGCTGCTGGCCCGCGTGTCGGCGCTGTGCGGCTCCGTCGACCAGGGCGCGGACTGGCGTCTGCTGCCGACCGCCGACGGATGGTGGATCAGGCTGCACAACGTGCGCGCCCGCTGCCCCGATCAGGGCTGGAAGCTGCATGTCTCGGCCAGTCCGTACTCGGTAGAGCACGTGCTCGATCGGGCGCTGTCGGTGCTCCTGGCGGAGGATGCGAGCTTCAAGGTGATCGCCTCCGTGGAGCGCCTGCGTGCCTTGAACGACGGCGAGGCCGGGCTGAGCCAGATCGGCAAGTGCATGACGGTCTATCCCAACGACGAGCGGCAGGCGGTGCGTCTGGCCGTGGCGCTCGATCAGGCGACGCGCGGCCTGCGCGGGCCTGCGATCCCCTCGGATTGCCCGCTGGCGCCGGGCAGCCTGGTGCATTATCGCTACGGCAGCTTCGCGGCGCGGCTGGTTCAGATGCCCAACGGCCTGATCGAGTGGGCGCTGGCACAGCCCGATGGAGCGCTGCTCCCCGATCTGCGCGGCGTCGGCTACTGCCCGCCGGAGTGGGCGGTCGATCCCTTCGTCGCGGCGGGTGTGGCCCACGATCGAGCGCCGCCCGCCCCGCTGATCGCGGGACGCTATCTGGTGGTCGAAACGCTGTCACAATCGGCGCGTGGCACAGTCGCGCGGGCGTTTGATCTGCGCGATCTGCGCCGCTGCGTGCTCAAGCGCGCCGCACGCGATGCGCAGATCGATCGGCGGGGACAGGATACTCGCGACCGCCTGCGCCACGAGGCGGACGTTCTGGCCTGTCTCGCGCCCGATGAGCACATTCCGCGCGCGTTCGCGCTGATCGAGCACGACGGTGATCTGATCCTGGTGCTGGAAGACATCGGCGGCGAGACGCTGGAGCAGCGCATAACGCGGCTTTCCCGGTGCGGCTGTACCCTGTCTGAGGCTCAGGTTGTCGGCCTGGGGCGCACGCTGGCCGCCGCGCTGCAAGCGATCCATGATCGGGGCCTTGTGTACCGCGATCTCAAGCCGTCGAATGTGATCGTGGGGCCGGACGAGCGCGTGCATCTGATCGACTTTGAGCTGGCGCACGGCCTTGATACAGCGTCGCCGTCGCGTGGACGCGGCACCCGTGGCTATATGTCGCCGCAGCAGGCCGCAGGTGCGCCGCCCGGTGTCGCCGATGATGTCTACAGCCTGGGCGCGCTGCTGTACTTCGCCGCCACGGGTGCCGAGCCTGGCTTCACGCCGCAGCCGCGTTCGCCGCTCTGCCGTCCGCTTGCGCTGCTCAACCCGGCGCTTGGCCCGGCGCTGATCGGCGTGCTGGCCCGCTGCCTCGCGCCCGATGCGGCGGATCGTCCCGCATCGATGGCAGCGGTGCAGCGGTCGCTCGATGCAGTTGTCGCTGAAGCCACCGTCGCGCCAGAAGACGGCGGCGCGGTAGGCGCGCTGCCGGTAGCCGCCACCTGCCAGCGCTTTCGTGACCTCGCCCGTCGTCTCGGCGAGTCGCTCTGTGTGGCGGCGCAGCGACCCGGCGGGCAGGGGCCGCGCTGGGACAGCGCCCTGTATTACGGCACCGGCATCTGGTCGCGCGATCTGTACGCGGGCAGTGCCGGATCGCTGCTGGCGCTGGCCGCGCTGGTCGTGGAGTTCGGCGCTCCCGATCACACGGCTCTGCTGCGTCAGGGCGTGTCGGCCCTGCTCCGTGCGCCGCGACCCGGCGGATCGACCGTCGCCGGGCTGTACTTCGGCGAGGCGGGCGTTGCGCTCGCGGCCTTGCGGGCGGGCGTTGCGCTCGGCGACGACGCACTGATCGCCGCCGCGAGTGAGCGCGGCCATGTCGTAGCGCGGCTGCCCTGGGCCTCGCCGGATGTGATCACGGGCGCGGCAGGACGGGCGCGGCTGCATCTCCTGCTCTGGGCGGCCACCGCCGATCCTGAGCAGCTTGCTCACGCGCTGGCTGCGGGCGAGTCGCTGCTGGCGCTGGCCGAGCCGATCGACGACGGACTGTGCTGGACGATCCCGCCGGGCTGCGGCAGCCTCAGCAGTAAACGCTTTCTGGGCTATGCCCACGGCGCTGCCGGGATCGGCGATGCGCTGCTCGATCTCTACGAGGCCACACGCGACGAGCGCTTCGGCAGCGCGGCTCACGCGGCGGCGCGCTGGATCATTCGGCAGGCGATTCCCGCGCTCGACGACGGCAGCGGCGCGTGCTGGCCGAAGCAGCCCGGCGGCGAGCCATCGCGGGCGCTGTGGTGTCACGGCGCGACCGGGATCGGGCGTTTTCTGCTGCATCTAGCGCAGGTCGGCGGTATGGCGCATGCCGCCGATTTCGCTGCTCGTGCCGCGCGTACGGCAGCCCACGGCGCGCGCTGGGCCGGTCCAACCCAATGTCACGGCCTGGCGGGCAATATCGAGTTTTTGCTGGATATGTTCCAGGCGACCAGATCCGCAAGCTACCTCGACGAGGCGCTCGTGCTCGCGCGTCTGCTCGAAGCGTTTATGATCGAGCGCGACGGCCTGCTGCTGTGCCAGTCGGATCTTCCCGATGTGTTCACGCCCGATCTGATGTTGGGCTATGGCGGCGTGATCCTCTGCCTGCTGCGGCTGAGCGATCCCGAACGCAGGCCACACCAGATCAGCCGGGCGGGCGTTCAGGATCGCGGCGGTCGGGTTGGGCTGGTGTTACCCGCCACAGCTCAAGCGGCCCGTCAAAGCCCTTGACCTGCGCCTCAAACGAACAGACGCTAAGCTGCACGTCGGGATCGGCAAGCCACTCGGCGACCTCTGGATCATGCCGGATCGCCGCCGATACCACAACGTCGCCGCCGCGTGATAGGCTTTGCAGCCGCGCCGCGAGATTGACGGTGGTGCCGAAATAGTCGAGCCGGTCGTTGAGTGTCACCGCGATGCACGGGCCGTGATGCAGGCCAGCCTTCAGCACGAAGGGCTGTCCGCCGCCTGCCGGAGCCGCCAGCATGCGCTGGGCGCTGGTAATCGCGCGCAGCGCCGCGATCGGTCGCCGGAAGATCGCCATGACCGCATCGCCGATCGTTTTGACGAGCACGCCGTCTTCCGCTGCGATGCTGTGCCGCAGGGCATCGAAATGATCGATGACCCGGCCAAATGCCACGGCGTCGCCAATCTCTCGGTACAGCCTGGTCGAGTCGCGGAGATCGGTGAAAAGGATCGTCAGGCTGCCGACCGCAATCTGCTGCCCCGGACGGAGCGCCTCGTCGGCGAAGAGATCGCGAAAGAGCTGCAACGCCGTTACATCCGCTGCCGTCACCGCCTGATCGGTCCAGGCCATGCGCTCCAGAATCATCACCTGCTCGTCGGCGGTCGCGTTCGTGATCCGTAGCGTCGGTCGGAGCGCAATCCAGCGCTCTTGCCCCGCCCAGTCGCCATCGCTGATCGCTATCGTCGTCTCGGCAGCGCCATCGGGGATCGCGCACAGCAGTTGCGCGCCCTGACGTTGGCCTGCGCGCATGCGGTAGCGGCCCGCTTCGAGCGGCAGTGTCAGCGCGCGCTCGACGCCCGGCGGCACGATCTGCTGAGCGACGATGTGCGGCGTTACCTGCGGCCCGCCGATGCAATACTCGCGCTGCTCAATCTGCCGGATCGCCGGGCTGGGACGAAATGTGATCTCGACCAGCCGGTCGAAGTTCACGGTAAAATCGATCTGGCAGCTATCGCAGTGTGCCTCGGATTCAAGATCGCGCAGCGTCGAGCGAGACAGATCCGCGTTGCGACAGAGCGGGCAGAGAATATCCCAGCGAAAGTCGAGCAGCCCGATCCGCGTGGCCCACAGGCATAGCTCAAGCACGGCGCGGCGCTCAGCCTTCCACTCGTCGGCCAGGACATAGGGCCGCAGATAGGCTGCCGTCAGGTTATCCGCCTCTGCGATCGTCTCGATCAACCGGGCGATCAGCGGCGGATCGAGGCCATGCCGGTGCAGCGCACGGGTCAGCTCCGCAAGTCGCGTCCGCGCGCCGGGCATCAGCCGAACGTGAACAGGCCGCTCGGCCCGTGGCTGGCTCAGCCCTGCCATCTGAGCATGGCGTCGAAAGGCCGTGTCAAAGGCACGGGCGTTCAAGATGCCGATCTGCACCGGAATGCCGATGATCCCCAGCAGATTGTGAGGCCGCGCCCAGACCTGATACGTAAGCCGCGTGCCCCCATCCGGTCGCGGATCAAGCTCGGCCAGCGCGCGCATCTCGGCCACCGGGCCGCGCACATAGCGCCGGGTGATCCCATAGCGATAGGGCCGTATCCACTCGAACGGCTCTTCTTCCCACTCCAGCCGTACGCCAAGCCGGATTGCTTGTAGGCGATGCCGCCCATAGCCGGGCGGCGCTCCTCGCTGCGCTGTTTGCCGCACCGCAGGTAGCCACGCCGCCCGATTGAGCCGATTGGTATCGGACACCAGCGCCCAGAGCGACTCCGGGCTGGCCGCGAGCTGCCATGTCCAACAGTAGTAAAAGTGAGGGTAGCGCATACCACCATCCCTTGCGAGTTTTGGCGAACAGCATCGGCGATGTCCTGGCGCGCTCTGAAGAACGTGGAAGAGAGGAGATGAAAATCCTGGTCGTACCCGGCACAGCCATGCAGTGCGACG
>DASUTC010000175.1 GCA_036374795.1 Herpetosiphonaceae bacterium | reverse complement strand
CGCGGTGGTGACGACCTCGGCCTGGCCGGTGACGCTGGGCGCGGTATAGCCGACTTTACGCCCGCCGTCGTTGTTGATGGCCGAGCCTTTGATCACCGCATGGATCGTATCGCCGTCCGCCAGCGCATCGTCGAGCCGCTTGAGCACCACAATTGCGGCACCATCGCCAAAGGTCGCGCCTTCGCTGCGCGCGTCGAAGGTGCGGCAGCAGCCATCGGGCGATACCTGATCGCCCTGGACATAGAGGTAGCCCGCCTTAACCGGCACGCGCACCGAGACGCCCCCGGCCAGCGCCATATCGCACTCGCCGTCGAGGAGGCTACGGCAGGCCAGGTGCGTGGCGACTAGCGAGGTCGAGCAGAAGGTCTGCACGGCGAAACTGGGGCCGCGCAGGTTCAGCTTGTAGGCCACGTTGGTCGCCAGCGCGTCCTTGTCATTTTCCAGAACCGTGCTGTCATCGATCTGCGAGCGCAGCGCAGGATCGGCGAACATCTGCATCAGATAGACATTCAGGTTGGCTCCGGCGAAGACGCCGATGAGGCCCTTGTAGCGCTGAGTATCGTAGCCCGCCGTTTCCAGCGCTTCCCAGGCGCACTCGTGGAAGATGCGCTGCTGCGGGTCCATCATCTCAGCCTCGCGCGGCGTGTAGCCGAAGAAGGCCGCGTCGAAGTGCTCCACATCGTCCAGAATCGGGCGGGATTTTACATAGTCGGGGTTCTGGATCAGCAGCGGGTCGACGCCTGAGGCCAGCAGCTCGGCATCGCTGAAGTACGTCTTTGACTCGACGCTATCGCGAATGTTGCTCCAAAACTGCTCGACGGTATTCGCGCCCGGAAAGCGGCCAGCCATGCCGATGATCGCGATGTCTTGCGTCTCGACCGCCTGGCGCGTGCGCTGGCGGCGCTGCCGGAGCTGCGTCTCCTGCCGATCGACCTGCGGCGCATCCTTCGGGCGCAGGTATTGGGCCAGCGCGCTGACGGTTGGAGCTTCAAAGAGCGCCACGACCGGGATCTGGACCTTGAAGGTCTTCTTAATCTTCGACATCACCTGCAAGCCGTTGAGCGAGTTACCGCCCAGATCGAAGAAGTTGTCGTGAAGACCAACCTCCTCGATACCGAGAACGCCCTTCCAGATCGCGGTAATACGCTGCTCGTAGTCGCCGCTGGTCAGCAGCTCAGTGCCAGCGCGATCGTCGGCCATCGCCTCGGTACGCAGCGCCTCCATCCTGATCCATTGGTTGATGCGCGCTTCGAGATCGCCGGTTGAGTTGACGATCCGCGCGTAGCCACGGGTAGCAATCAGCCGCTCAACGGCCTGCGCGCCCTCGGCGGGCAGCATCTCAAACTGGGCGACGGTCGCGCCGATGACCGCGTGCTGGTTGGCCCTGAGCTGCCAGGTATCCCAGTTGACGCTCAGCCAGGGCACGGCGTGCTGACCATTGTGACGCTGAACAAAGGCATCGATGAAGCTATTGCCCGCCGCGTACGCTCCGAGCGTCAGACCGCCGAGCAGCGCTGAGAGCGACGAGAAGAGCAGGCAGAAGTCGAGCGGCTCGTCGCGCAGCACGTCCTCCAGCACGTACAGGCCATAGCCTTTCGGCTGGAAGTGCGCTTCGCACTGCTCCCGGCTCAAGCTTTCGAGCGCGCCAAAGGCGCTTGGGTCCGAGGTGCCCGCCGTGTAGAACACGCCATTGAGCGCGCCAAAGCGATCATGCGTTGCGTCGAGCGCCGCGCGCATCTGGGCTATGTCGGCCACGTCGGCCTGGAGCACCAGCACTTCCGCGCCCAGCGCTTCGAGATCCTGCACCTTGCGAATCCGGCTGCTGGTGCGATCGTCGGCGGGATGATCCGCCAGCCAGTCGGCCCAGGCTTCACGAGGCGGCAGCGCGACTCTGGCACCAAGGACCAGCCGCGCCCGGAAGGTACGCGCCAGATATTCGGCCAGCACCAGCCCGATCCCACCCAGGCCGCCGGTGATCAGATAGACACCGCCCTGCCGCAAGATCGACGGCGCTGCTTCCAGGCGCAGCGGCGTATAGCTCTGCGTCAAACGCCCGCCGTTGCGATAGGCAACTGCCGAATCGCCGCGACCAGCCTGCGCTTCCGCCAGGAGTGACTCGACGATCTCTGTGTAGTCGGCATGCGCGGGGAGCGTCAGATCGACGCTCTGGCAGGTGATGTTAACATGCTCCTGACCAATCACGGTGCAAAGACCAGGCAGGGTGCCATGCTCGGCGGCGGAGATGTCGCCATCCACGGCGGCATGCACACCATTCGAGGCGACGAGCATCTGGAGCGGCTCGACCAGCAGATGCGCGCTGAGGGCCTGAGTCAGAAACAGGAGGCTATAAAAGCCGCGCTGCTGGGCAGCGGAGAAGTGATCAGGGCCGCTCGACTCGGCGAGCGGATCGAGGCTCCAAAGATGCGCGACATGGGTCGGCAGCAGTGCGGAATCGCGCAGGGCCGCCAGCAGATCGTGATAGTCGGCTGGGCTGTCGGGGCGCACCTGGAAGCATCCGGCATCCTGCTGCGCAAAATGATCGCCTGGAACCACGCGAACAACCGGCATCCCGGCACGACTCAGGCGTTGCGCCATAGCCGCGCCAATGCCATGCGTGTCTTCGAGAATCAGCCAGCGACCGGTCAGCGTATCAGGTTTCGCCAGGGGCGTCGGCTGCCAGACCGGCTGGTAGAACCACTCGGCGAGATCGGGCCGCTTCCCGACGGCAGCCTGCTGTGCGAGTTTGGCTGCGCGTGCCGAGGACTCGATCCAGAAGCGCTGGCGCTCGAAGGGATAGGTCGGCAGTGCAATGCGCAGGCGCGTTTCGTCGGCGTAGAAGCCGTTCCAATCGATCGCCACGCCCAGGAGCCAGAGCTTGCCAAGCGCCGCCAGGATTCCGGCGATGTCCGACTGTTGCTGATCTGCGGCGGGCAAGGTGCTTTGCAGCAGATCCATGCGCTCCGCAGCGCAGGCCGGATGCTGTCGCACGAGCGCGCTCAACATCTGCCCAGGCCCGACCTCAAGGAGCACCTGCGGGGCTTGCAGCAGGAGCGTCTGGAGTCCGTCCGCCAACCGTATCGGCTGGACCATATGCTGTGCCCAGTAGGCCGGATCGCTGGCCTGCTCCGGGGTAATCCAGGTGCCGGTCACGTTTGAAAGATAGGGAATTTGAGGCGGGCTGAGCTTCAGGCCACGCGCCAGCGCCGTGATCTGCGCGGCAAGCGGCGACACATGCGGCGCGTCAAGGGCATGGCCTGCGGCGATCGGCTGACAGGCCACTCCGGCGGACTGAAGCCGATCGCTAACAGCACCGATGGCTGCGGATGCTCCAGCCAGCACACAGCGTGCCGGGCCGTGGATCGCCGCAAGCGAGATCTGGTCGCTCAGGTAGGGCTGGATCTCGGCCTCACTCAGCGTGACGCTCAGCAGCGTCCCGGCTGGTAGCGATTGCCTAAGCTGCGCGCGAGTCGCGACGAGTCGCAGCGCATCCTCCAGCGTGAGCACGCCGCTGACACACGCCGCCACGTACTCGCCGACGCCGTAGCCCAGCATCGCCTGCGGCTTGATGCCCCAGGTCATCAAGAGCTGCGCCAGCGCGTACTCGACGACAAAAAGCGCCGGTTGTTCCAGAGACTCCAGACCTGCTGCATGGCCTGGTTGTGGATACAGCGCCGCGCGAATATCCATGCCAAGCTGCGGCCTCAGCGCTTCGGCGCAGCGATCGACGGCGGCGCGGAAGGCGGCTTCCTGCTGGTACAGCTCGTGCGCCATTCCCACATAGTGCTCGCCGACGCCGGGGAAGAGAAAGACCACAGGCCGATCCCGTCCGGTCTGGTTGAGCGTAGAGACACGGCCTGGGTCGCGGGCTTCCAGCGCCGTCGTCAGGTCGGCCAGATCGCGGAACACCAGCGCGCGCCGATGATTGAACGCGCTGCGTCCGATCTTGAGCGTATAGGCCAGATCCGCCGGGTTGAGATCGGGTTGCTGGCGGCAGTGGTCGATCAGGTTGGTCGTCATCGCTTCCAGCGCCGTCTCGGTTTTGGCCGAGAGCAGCAGCAGGTGGTGCGGACGCGACGATCCCGATCGACGGTTCTCCGGGGCTTCTTCGAGCACGACATGGACATTCGTGCCGCCCAGGCCGAACGAGCTCACGCCCGCGCGGCGCGGCGTGCCGTTGCGCGGCCATTCGCGCAGCTCGGTGTTCACGTAGAACGGACTGTTCGCCAGATCGATGTCGGGGCTGGGCTGCTCGAAGTGCAGCAGCGGCGGAAGCTGCTTATGGGTCAGCGCCAGCGCCGTTTTGATCAGCCCGGTGACGCCCGAAGCGCGGTCGAGGTGGCCGATGTTGGGCTTGACCGAGCCGAGCGCGCAGAACTGTTTTTTCTTGGTCCCGCGACTGAACGCCCGGATCAGGGACGCCAGCTCGACCGAATCGCCGAGTGGTGTAGCCGTGCCGTGCGCCTCGATGTAGCTGATCGTCTCGGCCTTAACTCCGGCGTTGCTCAGGCCGCGCACCACGACTGAGGTCTGCCCGGCCAGGCCGGGCGCGGTGTAGCCCACCTTGCGAATGCCGTCGTTGTTGATCGCGGAGCCGCGAATGACCGCGTAGATCTGGTCGCCGTCGGCCAGCGCCTCAGTCATCCGCTTCAGCACGACGACGCCGAGGCCATTGCCCATGACGCTGCCCTGCGCCTGGGCATCGAACGTGCGGCAGTAGCCGTCGGGCGAGACGATGCCGCCCTCCTGGTAGGAGTAGCCGCTGCCCTGAGGAAAGGCGACCGCTACGCCGCCCGCCAGCGTAATGTCGGACTCGTAGGTGATCAGGCTCTGGTAGGCCAGGTGAACCGCAACCAGCGAGGTCGAGCAGAAGGTCTGCACGGCGATGCTGGGGCCGCGCAGGTTCAGCTTATACGAAACCGTCGACGAGAGCGAGTCTGCTTCGTTGCCGACGTTAATTTGCAGTAAGCCCACATCGTCAACTAGCTCAAGATTACTGAGCAGGTTGTTGTGCATATAGGTCGGATAGCACGAGCCGGCAAAGACGCCGATCAGCCCTTTGTAGGTTTCAGGATCATAGGCCGCGCGCTCCAACGCCTCCCAGGCGCACTCCAGAAAAAGGCGATGCTGCGGGTCCATCGTCTCGGCCTCACGCGGAGGATAGCCGAAGAAGCGGGCGTCGAACCGATCGGCGTCCTCGATCACCGTGCCAGCCTTGACAAAGTTCGGATCGCGCAGTGTCTCCGGCTCTACTCCGGCGGCCAGCAGCTCCTCGTCGGAGAAGAAGCGGATCGAGCGCACGCCACCGGCAATATTGTTCCAGAATTGCTCGACATTGCGCGCGCCGGGAAAACGCCCGGACATGCCGATGATGGCGACCGCCGTTGTATAGTCTTGCGATGACTGATTGGTCATACGATCTCCTCTTCTTCCACGTAGCTTCGACGCTGGAAGATTCCAAGCTGGGCTTTGCGGCGATCACCGCGATCGTCCAGATCCTCTTCGGCTTCCTCGGCCTCCGGCTGATCCTGGCCGGCAATATAGGCAGCCATCTCGCCGACTGAGGGTGCTTCGTAGAGCACATAGGCCGGAAGCTTGTCGATCGTCAGCGCCCGTCTGATTTTGCTGATGACTTCCACGCCGACAAGCGAGTTGCCGCCCAGATCGAAGAAGTTATCGTTGATCCCGATCTGATCGATACCGAGGACGCTGCCCCAGATACCGGCAATCTTCGCTTCCAATTCGTTGCGCGGCTCGATATAGGACGTGCTCAGGACCGGGCGGGGGTAGAGCGGTCGTGTATCTTCCTGGCCCTCGCCATGACCGAGCAGTTGATCGATCAGGCCGTTGCGGATCTGCGCGACCATCTCGACCAGATCCTGAGTTGTGATATAGACATGCGGTAGCCGTCCGGCAAGCGCGCGGCGGAACGCCTCTGTGCCTTCATTGAAGGCAATCCCATAGGCGCGCCGGTTGGCGATCAGGAACGCGCGAACGTCTTCGGGGTAGCCTTGCAGACCTTCCTGCCAGGCATCCCACAGCCACTCACCCCAGCTCAGCGCGATCGTCGCGCCGTGCTCGCCGCTGTGCCGCTGGGCGTAATGCTCCATAAAGGCGCTCGCCGCGCAGTAGTCGATCTGGCCGGGTCCGCCGCTCGTGACCGAGGCGATCGAGGAGAAGAGCGCCAGGAAATCAAGCGAGATTCCTCGCAGCGCGTGGCTGAGCGCCAGCGTGCCCTGGACTTTCGGCGCGAGCACGCCTGCCGCCGTTTCGGCACTCTTAAGCTGCGTCAGGCCGACGCCAGGCAGACCTGCCGCGTGCAAGACGCCGTGAATGGTGCCAAAGCGTGCGACCGCCTGATCGACAGCTATTTGCACCTGGACCGGATCGGTGACATCGGCCTGAAGCACCAGGACCTCCGTGCGCGCTTCCAGATCCTGAACGATCTTGATCCGGCGACCAAGGCCGCTGGTCGTGTCGGTACGTTCGAGGATACCCGGCCACTGGGCACGCGGCGGCAGCGCGGTTCGTCCGACCAGCACAAGCTTCGCCCGGCAGGTATCGGCAAGATGCTCGGCCATCGCCAGGCCGATGCCGCCCAGTCCACCGGTGATCAGATAGACGCCGCCTTCACGCAAGCGGGTATTGCGCGCTGCCGCCTGAAGCTGGACCGGCTCAAGCGTCTGGACCCAGCGGTGCGATCCCCGGAAGGCTACAATATCATCCGTGACTGGTCGGCTCAGCTCGTCCATAAGCTGCTCGATCAGCGCGCTGCTGGGACCGCCAGCAGGCAGCAGCAGATCGATGCTGCGGCAGGCGATACCCCGATACTCCTGCGGGATAACTTTACATGGACCGATCACGGTCGCCTTGGCTGGAACGATCTGCTCGATCCCGGTAACTTCCTGCATATCGTTGGAGACAACCGTGATCTGACAGCGATCGATGCCCTGGTCGCCGAGCGTTTGGGCAAGGGTGAAGAGGCTGTAGAAGCCATGATCGAGCAGGTTGGTAAGCCCGGCCTCGGTTTCATCGGCTCCGTTGATTGGCGGGGTCACGCTCCAGAGATGGACGATGCGATCCGGCAGCTTCTGCTCGCGGTTCAGCTCGCGCAGCAGCGCGTCGTAGTCTTCGCGCTGGCGGGGACGAACCGTGAATCCGGTCGGGCTGTAGCGGGCGAACGTCGGGCCGGGCGTGATGGTGATCACCTCCTGCCCCTGGCTGGTCAGTTGGCGCACCAACGACGTGCCGACGCCGCATTTGTCGAGGAAGATCAGCCAGCAGTGGCGCTCCTCAAATGCCGCCATGCTATCGCCGGGATCGCCGGGATTGCAGCGCTTCCAGGATGGTGTCGTGAACCACTCGCCCACATCTGCCCGGCGCGGCGGTGTGTTCGAGCTGTTTCCCGCTCGTCGCTTTGGCTCGGCCCAGAAACGCTGGCGCTCGAAGGGATAGGT
>DASUTC010000174.1 GCA_036374795.1 Herpetosiphonaceae bacterium | reverse complement strand
GCGCTTGCTGCCCACATTGCGGCGGCGGTCGCCCAGCCCTTCGACCTGGCGCAGGGTCCCTTGCTCCGCGTGCGCCTGCTGCGCCTTCAGCCTCAGCGCCATCTGCTGGTGCTCAACCTCCATCATCTGATCGCCGATGGCTGGTCGATCGGCGTACTGGTCCGCGAGCTGGCCCAGCTCTACCCCGCCGCGTGCGCCGACCCGGCCCCCAGCGTCGCCGCGCTCAGCCGCCTGCTGCCGGCGCTGCCGATCCAGTACGCCGACTATGCCCTCTGGGAGCGCCAGCATCTGACGGCAGAGCGCCTGGCGCGCGCGCGGGGCTACTGGCAGCAGCAGTTGGCGGGTGCGCCCACGGTGCTGGCCTTGCCGACCGATCGGCCACGCCCGGCGCGACAAACGTTCCGTGGCGCGCGCCATTGGCTGACGCTGACGCCGGAGCTGAGCGCGCAGGTGGGGGCGGCGAGCCAGCGGCAGGGGGTGACGGTCTTTATGCTGCTGAGCACGGCGCTGGCGGCGGTGCTGAGCCGCGCCAGCGGGCAGCCGGAGCTGCTGCTGGGCACGCCGGTGGCGCAGCGGGGGCAGGCGGAAACCGAGGGGTTGATCGGGCTGTGTCTCAACACGCTGGTGCTGCGCTGCAGCCTGGGGGGCGCGCCGACGGGCACGGAGGCGGTGCAGCGGATGCGCGCGACGTGCCTGGCGGCCTACGCGCATCAGGAGTTACCATTCGGCCAGCTCGTCGAGCTACTCCAGCCGGAGCGGGACGCGAGCCGCAGCCCGCTTGTTCAGGTGTTCTTCGCCTGGCAGAATACGCCGACCGTAGAGCTACGTCTGGCGGATGTCACCGTGACGTCGCTGCCGGTGGAGAGCGGGACGGCCCAGTTCGATCTGACCTTCAACCTGGGCGAGACGGCAAGCGGCATCGGCGGCTTCATCGAGTACAACCGCGATCTCTTCGAGGCCGCGACGATCGCGCGCCTGGCTGGACACTTTCAGGCATTGCTTGAGAGGATGGTGACGAATCCTGATGTGCCGATTGCCGAGCTGCCGCTGCTGACGGAGGCCGAACAGCAGCAGATGCTTGTCGACTGGAACCGCTCCGAGGCGGAGTATCCGCGTGATGCCGCCGTGCATCAACTCTTTGAGGCCCAGGCCGCGCGCACGCCCCATGCTTCCGCGATCGTCTTTGATGGGCAAGCGCTGACCTACGCCGAGCTGAATGCACGGGCGAATCAGCTCGCGCACCACCTCCGAGGCCAGGGCGTCGGGCCGGATGTGCTCGTCGCGCTGTGTGTCGAGCGGAGTCTGGAGATGATCGTCGGGATGCTGGCGATCCTCAAGGCCGGCGGCGCGTATGTACCCCTTGATCCCACCTATCCCGCCGAGCGCTTGCACTACATGCTCGCGCACAGTCGCGCGCCTGTGATCCTGACCCAGGCCGCGCTCGTGGCGAGATTGCCGGAGCATCCGGCGCAGGTCTTCCGCCTGGACGCCGACTGGCCGCTGCTGGCCGATCAGCCGACCGCCAACCCGCCGCGCACGGCGCTGCCCGATCACCTGGCCTACCTGATCTACACCTCTGGCTCGACCGGACGACCAAAGGGCGTGATGGTCACGCAGCAGGGCTTGATCAATCTGGTCTATGGGCTGCGCGCCTACTTCGACGATCCCGCCGTCCAAACGACCGGCCTGATTACGTCGATCAGCTTCGACATCTCGGTCAACCAGATCTTCCCGACGCTGATCTTTGGCCGCACGCTGCACATCATTCCCGATGCGGTCAAGCTCGACAGCCGCACGCTCCTGCGCTACCTGCATGAGCAGCAGGTGCATCTGCTCGACGCGGTGCCCTCCTACATGCACGCGGTGCTGAACGAGGTCGCGCCGCAGCAGCCGCCGAACGCGCTGCGCTATGTGCTGATCGGCGGCGAGAAGCTCGAACAGCGCTTGCTCGATGCGGTCTTCGGCCAGCTCGGCCCCAGCGTCGAGATCGTCAACATCTACGGCCTGACCGAGATCAGCGACATCAATCTCCTGGGCGGCATCCGCGCTTCCGATCTCGGCCAGCCGATCACGGTGGGCAGGCCCTTGCACAACAACCGGATCTACATCCTCGACCAGCACCAGCAGCCACAGCCGATCGGCATCGCGGGCGAGGTCTGCATTGCGGGCGAGAGTGTATCACGCGGCTACCTGTTCCGCCCCGACCTCACGGCGGAGCGCTTCGTGCCGTGTCCGTTCGAGGACGGCCAGCGCATGGTCCGCACCGGCGATCTTGGCCGCTGGCGCGCCGACGGCACGATCGAGATCCTGGGGCGGATTGACCAGCAGGTGAAGCTGCGCGGCTTCCGCATCGAGCCGGGCGAGATTGAGGCCGTGCTGCGGCAGCATGAGGCCATCCGCGAGTGCGTGGTCGTGGCGCGCGCGGATGGGGCAGGCGATCAACGGCTGGTGGCGTACGTGGTTGGCGCAGCACACGGGCACACGGGCATACCGGCGGACGGGGACCCGACCGAGGCCGTTCCGAGTCGCGCTCCCCGCCCCCTGCCCCCTGAAGTCCGGGCCTACCTGGCCGCGCGCCTACCCGACTACATGCTCCCCGCCGCGTTCGTCTTCCTCGACGCGCTGCCGAAAACGCCCAGCGGCAAGCTCGATCGTAAGGCCTTGCCGGTGCCGGAGTGGCCCGGCGCGCAGCAGGCGCGGGTGGTCGCGCCGCGCACGCCGACCGAGGCGCTGCTGGTGCGGATCTGGCAGGAGGTGCTGGGCGTGGCGCAGGTGAGCATCCACGACCACTTCTTCGC
>DASUTC010000173.1 GCA_036374795.1 Herpetosiphonaceae bacterium | reverse complement strand
GTTACTCTTCGATCTTGGTGACGACACCGGCGCCTACCGTCCGCCCGCCTTCGCGGATCGCGAACCGCAAGCCTTCTTCGATCGCCACCGGCACGATCAGCTCCACGCCCATCTGGACGTTGTCCCCCGGCATCACCATCTCCATCCCCTCCGGCAGCGTGATCGACCCCGTCACGTCCGTCGTCCGAATGTAGAACTGCGGCCGGTACCCCGGAAAGAACGGTGTGTGCCGCCCCCCCTCTTCCTTCTTCAACACGTACACTTCCGCCTTGACCTTCTTGTGCGGCTTGATCGACCCCGGCTTCGCCAGCACCTGCCCGCGCTCCACCTCGTCGCGCTCCACGCCCCGGATCAGGCAGCCCACGTTGTCGCCGGCGACCCCCTCATCCAGCAGCTTCTTGAACATCTCCACCCCCGTCACCACCGTCGTGCGCGGCGCCGCCTCGGTCATGCCGATGATCTCCACCGTCTCGCCGACCTTGATCCGCCCGCGCTCGATGCGCCCCGTCACCACCGTGCCGCGCCCTTTGATGCCGAAGACGTCTTCCACCGGCATCAGGAACGGCTTGTCCACGTCGCGCTGCGGCGTCGGGATGTAGCTATCCACCGCGTTCATCAGCTCCAGGATCGGCTGATACTCCGGCGCGCTCTGGTCCTGCGAGGTGCTCTCCAGCGCTTGCAGCGCCGAGCCGCGCACGATCGGGATCTCGTCGCCGGGGAAGCCGTAGCGGCTGAGCAGCTCGCGCAGCTCCAGCTCGACCAGCTCCAGCAGCTCCTCGTCGTCCATCATATCGACTTTATTGAGGAAGACGACCATCGCGGGCACCTCGACCTGCCGGGCGAGCAGGATGTGCTCGCGGGTCTGAGGCATCGGGCCGTCGGGGGCGGAGACGACGAGGATCGCGCCGTCCATCTGGGCCGCGCCGGTGATCATGTTCTTGATATAGTCGGCGTGACCGGGGCAATCGACGTGGGCATAGTGGCGATTGGCGGTTTCGTACTCGACGTGACGAATGGCGATGGTAATGCCGCGGGCGCGCTCTTCGGGCGCGTTATCGATGTCGGCATAATCCATAAACTGCGCGCCGCCGCGAAGCGCGAGGGTTTTGGTGATCGCGGCGGTCAGCGTCGTCTTGCCGTGGTCGACGTGGCCGATCGTGCCGACATTGAGATGTGGCTTCGTCCGCTCAAACTTTGCGCGTGCCATTGTGTAGCGTTCCTCCTGCTACAAACGATGCTATAGCTTTAGACAATGCGATAGGAACAGGGGGTTGGTCTCCGGTATGACCGGGCCTAAACTCCCTATTCCTGCACTCGCCCGCAACCGGGCGGCGAAACTGGCGTAACAACGAGGGGCAACAGCCCCTCGAGTACAAGGCGAGATTATACCACACTTAGTATGTAAAGCAAGCAAACGCGCTGTGAGCGAATATTTCGGAGGATGAGCGTCCGAATGCTTACGCAGTAGCCCCGCCGATCCCGTGCGCCGTCAGGCCGGGCGGGTGCCCTCTGGGCCCGGGCTCGCCCCAATTATTTCCCTTTCTGATGCAGAATTGAATCTGGATGCAGCGAGAGCATTGTACCTAAAACTTGCACGCATGACAAAAATTGCGCACAATACACGGAATGCTGTGAGCAGCGATCGATGTAGGTGGCAGACCGCATGAGACAGAAGCGACAACCAGAGTTCGTTTTGCTGACCTCTCCCGACTGGACGGACTATGAGCTAAAGGATAGCGGCGCTGGCCGAAAGCTCGAACGGTTTGGACCCTACTCCTTTGTGCGCCCGGAGCCGCAGGCGATCTGGCAGCCGATCTTACCGCGCAAGGAGTGGGATGCCGCAGAGGCCGTTTTTCGGACGGATGCCGAGGCCGACGGCGGGCGCTGGTACTTCCACGAGACGATCGAGCCGCGCTGGACGATGCGCTACAAAGGGATCTCATTCTGGGTCCAGCCGACTCCCTTCCGCCATCTGGGCGTGTTTCCGGAGCAGGCGAACCACTGGGATTGGATGTACCGCCTGATCACCGATGCCGGGCGGCCCGTTAGAGTCCTTAATTTGTTTGGCTACACCGGCCTTGCCACGCTGATCGCCGCGCACGCTGGCGCGCATGTCACTCATGTCGACGCTTCCAAGAAAGGGATCGCCTGGGCGCGTGAAAATCAGGCGCTCTCACGGCTGGACAGCGCGCCGGTGCGCTGGATTCTCGATGACGCGCTGAAATTCGTCCGGCGCGAGGCGCGGCGCGGCGCGCAGTACGACGGCTTCATCGTCGATCCGCCGCCGTTTGGACGCGGCCCGAAAGGCGAGATCTGGCGGCTTGAGGAGTCCTTACCGGAGCTGCTGGATGAGTGCCGCAAGCTGTTCACGCCCAAGCCGCTCTTCGTTGTGCTGACGGCGTACGCGATCAAGATCTCGGCGCTGGGCCTGTACTATGCCCTGGATGATATGCTCAAAGGCTACGGCGGCTTGCTCGTCAGCGGCGAGATGGCGACAGTCGAACGATCCGGCGGTCGCTATCTCTCGACCGCGTTGTTCGCGCGCTGGTCGGCCTCGTAGGGGCGAAAGAACAAAGGAACAAGGGAACCAGGCAGACTTGAAGCTTGAAACTTGAAACCTGGAACATGATCATCACCAGTCCACACAATCCGAAAGTCAAGCAGGTAATCGCGCTGCGCGATCGAAAAGAGCGCGACCGCAGCAGGCTGATGCGGGTCGAAGGCTATGAGGAGCTATCGCTGGCGCTTGCCAGCGGCGCTCAGCCGACGGCGCTCTACTTCTGCCCGGCGCTGTTTCGCGCCCCCGGTGCCCAACGCCTGCTTGAGCAGATCGAGCGTACCAGCGCCGAGTTGATCGAAGTGAGCGAGCGCATTTTTGAAAAGATCGCCTACCGCGAGGGGCCTGATGGCTGGCTGGCGGTCTTTCCGGCGCTCAACACAAGTCTTCAAACGCTTCAGCCGGGCCACAATCCGTTTGTGGTCGTCGCCGAGGCGGTCGAGAAGCCCGGCAACCTGGGCGCGATGCTGCGCACCGCAGACGCGGCGGGAGTCGACGCGCTAATCGCCGCCGCGCCGCTGACCGACTGGGGCAATCCCAACATCGTTCGGTCGAGCAAAGGCGCGCTCTTCAGCGTGCCCGTCGCGGCTGCCGACAACGATCAGACGATCGCCTGGCTGCGCAAGCACAAGATCCGGATCATCGCCGCCACGCCGCAGGCTGACACGCGCTACACCGAGGCCGATCTGCGCGGCCCCGTGGCGATTGCGGTCGGCACCGAAAAAGAGGGCTTGAGCCAGGCCTGGCTCGATCAGGCCGATGTTCAGGTACAGATCCCGATGGTCGGCAAGGTCAACTCGCTGAACGTCGCCACCGCGACCGCCCTGCTGGTCTATGAGGTCGTCAGGCAGCGCACGGCTGCGGGCGGCGATGGCAGACGTTAATCATATGCTGTGCAGGTAATCGAAGATGAGCGTTGTCAAGCCAGTGCCAGCAGGCATTCAGCATCCACGAGTCAAGCAGTATCTTGCTGTCAAAAACAACACCAAATCCAATCCTGAGAACCTGGCCTGTCTCGAAGGCCTGTGGGAGCTGACGATCGCACAGAAGGAGGCGCTGGAGATCCGCGCCTTTTTTGTGTGTCCTGAGCTACTTCGCGGCGACGCGGCCAGAGCGCTGGTCGACAGGCTGATGCACGCGGGAGTACATTCGTATCAGGTCAGCGAGCGGGTGATGCAGCGGCTTGCCGACAAGGACGAGCCTGATGGTCTGGCGGCGATTGTGCGGCTGCCGCGCTTTACCTGGGACGATCTTCAGCTCAAGCAGCACAATAGCCTCGTCGTGCTGGATGCGCTCGAAATACCCGGCAACATCGGCACGATCATTCGCTGCGCCGACGCCGTGGGAGCCGACGGGATCATCATCACCAACCGGCGCACGCGGCTATCGCATCCCAAGCTGCTGCACTCCAGCATGGGATCATCTTTCACGTTTCCGGTGATCGAAGCGCAGGTCGACGAGGCGATCCGCTGGCTGAAAGAGCATGATTTTCGCATCGTCACCACCGACGCCGACGCGCCGCTCAACTACCGCAAGGCAGACTATCGCGGACGAGTGGCGGTGGTGATGGGCAGCGAGCGCTACGGCATCGTCAGGGAGTGGCACGACGCGGCGGATGTCGAGGTGGCGATCCCGATGACCGGCAAGATCGACTCGCTCAACGTCGGCAACGCGGCGGTATTGATGCTGTACGAGGTCTTTCACCATCAGCAGCCGGAGAAGTTCGCGAACAGGTAGCGCCCAGGGTGTATCGCAATACGTCCATACCAGATCAATCACCGGCTCACGCCTGTCCGAGCGCAGCCAACAAAAAAGGCAGCCCCACGTGTGTGGAGCTGCCTTCTTGATTCGGTTCGGATTTAGCGCTTGCTCTTCGCCATGATCTCTTCGGCCAGGCTGTTGGGCAGCGGCTCGTAGTGCGAGAACTCCATCGAGTAGTTCGCGCGGCCCGACGTCATCGAGCGCAGGTCGGTCGCGTAGCCGAACATGTTCGACAGCGGTACCTGGGCGCGGATCACCTGAGCGTTACCGCGAGCGTCCATGCCCTCGACGCGACCACGGCGGCTGTTGAGATCGCCGAGCACCGTGCCCATGAAGTCTTCCGGCACTGTGACCTCAACCTTCATGATCGGCTCCAAGATCTGCGGGCGGCCCTTGCGCACGCCGTCCTTGAGCGCCATCGACGCCGCAATCTTGAACGCCATCTCCGACGAGTCAACCTCGTGGAAAGAGCCATCATACAGCGTGGCGCGCAGGTCGACCACCGGATACCCGGCGACAACGCCCGTCTCCATCGCCTCACGAATGCCCTGCTCGACCGCCGGAACGTACTCCTTCGGCACCGAGCCGCCCACGGTAGCATTGACGAACTCAAAGCCCGTGCCCTGATCCATCGGCTCGAAGCGGACCTTGACGTGACCGTACTGGCCTTTACCGCCCGACTGGCGCACAAACTTCGAGTCGATGTCGCTGGGCTGCGAGATGCTCTCGCGGTAGGCTACCTGCGGCTTACCAACGTTCGCCTCGACCTTGAACTCACGCATCATGCGGTCGACGATCACTTCAAGGTGCAGCTCGCCCATGCCGCCGATGATCGTCTGGCCCGTCTCCTGGTCGGTGCGCAGGCGGAAGGTTGGATCTTCCTCGGCCAGCTTCGCCAGCGCCAGGCCCATCTTGTCCTGGTCGGCCTTGGTCTTGGGCTCGACCGCGACGTGAATCACCGGGTCGGGGAACTTGATCGTCTCAAGCACGACCGGGCTGGTTGGATCGCAGATCGTGTCGCCGGTGAAGGTCTGCTTGGGGCCGACCATCGCGGCGATGTCGCCCGCGTAGACTTCCTTGATCTCTTCGCGGTGGTTCGCGTGCATCTGCAACAGACGACCGATGCGCTCTTTCTGGCCTTTGGTCGAGTTGAACACATACGAGCCAGCCTCGATCTTGCCCGAATAGACGCGGAAGTACGCCAGCTTACCGACGAACGGGTCGGCGACGATCTTGAAGACCAGCGCCGCGAACGGCTCGTTGTCGTCGGGATTGCGCGTGATGAACTCGACATCCTCGGCGTCGGGGCTCTGGCCGGGCAGCACCGCCTTGATCGCCGGAACCTCCAGCGGCGAGGGCAGATAGTCGACCACCGCGTCGAGCATGCGCTGCACGCCCTTGTTTTTGAGCGCCGCGCCACACAGCACCGGCACCAGCTTATTCTCGATCGTCGCCGTGCGCAGCGCGCGCTTCAGCTCATCGACGCCGATCTCTTCGCCTTCGAGATAGAGCAGCGTCAGCGCGTCGTCCGTCTCGGCGATGGCCTCGACCATCTGCGCGCGCAGCTCGGCGGCTTTATCGACCAGCTCCGCCGGAATCTCGACGATCTCCTGCTCTTTGCCGAGGTCGTCTTTGTAGATCACGGCGTTGTTGTTCATCAGATCGATAATGCCCTTGAACTGATCTTCAGCGCCGATCGGTAGCTGGATCGGCACCGGCTTTGCGCCCAGGCGATCGATGATCATCTGAACCGTGCGCTCGAAGTTCGCGCCCATGCGGTCCATCTTGTTGACGAAGCAGATGCGCGGCACGCTGTACTTATCGGCCTGACGCCACACCGTCTCCGACTGAGGCTCCACACCGGCAACCGCGTCGAACACAACGACGCCGCCGTCGAGCACGCGCAGCGAGCGCTCGACCTCTGCCGTAAAGTCCACGTGGCCGGGCGTGTCGATGATGTTGACACGATGGCCTTTCCACTCAGCCGTCGTGGCCGCCGACTGAATGGTAATACCGCGCTCCCGCTCCTGAGGCATAAAGTCCATCGTCGCCGTGCCTTCATGCACCTCACCGATCTTGTAGGTCCGACCAGTGTAGTACAGCACGCGCTCGGTCGTCGTGGTCTTGCCAGCATCGATATGCGCGATGATACCGATGTTGCGGTACAAATTTAATGGTGCTTGCCGTGGCATTCAGATACTCCATGCTTGCGAATCGTGTTCAGCAAGACTTTGTATGATCTCTACGTTTCGAGTGTATTTTACCAAATTTCTTATGTTAAGCGGGCGTTAACCATCCGCGACAGGCCAGGGCGATACACGCAAAAGGGCTTAACTTATTGCAAGTCAAGCCCCTTTGCACGTTTCGGATCAGCTTAGCGGGCGTAGTGCGAGAACGCGCGGTTAGCCTCGGCCATGCGGTGCGTCTCTTCGCGGCGCCGCACCGAGGAGCCGGTGTTGTTGAAGGCATCGATCAGCTCAGCCGTAAGGCGCTCGATCATCGGACGACCCTGGCGGGCGCGAGCGGACTGGATGATCCAGCGCATCGCCAGCGCGTAGCGGCGCTCGCCCTTGATCTCGACCGGCACCTGATAGGTGGCACCGCCCACACGCTTGGGCTTGACTTCAACCGTGGGGGCGACATTCCGCAGCGCCGTCTCGAACACCTCGATTGGCTGGCGGCCAAGCCGCTCCGCGGCGCTATCCAGCGAGCCGTAGACAATCTTCTCGGCAACGGCTTTTTTGCCGCTCCACATCACTTTGTTGATGAAAAGCTGCACCTGCGGGCTGCTGTAACGCACGTCCGGCGGCGTCTGGCGCTTTTGATACTTACCTCGTCGTGGCATATCTACTCCGTAAACAATCAATGTTCAATCGTCAGCCACTCAATAACGCCCGCGTTTAAGCATCACGATCCGATCGATGTCGTCGGCAACGAGCGCTGGATGGCTGAGCACGAGGGTCCTACCGCTTCTTACCCGTCACCGGCGCGTTCTTCTTCGTGCCGTACTTCGAGCGGCCCTGCTTGCGGTTGTTAACGCCCTGAGCGTCCAGGGTACCGCGCACGATATGATAGCGCACGCCCGGCAAGTCCTTGACACGACCGCCACGGATCAGGACCACCGAGTGCTCCTGCAAGTTGTGGCTCTCGCCTGGGATGTAGGCGGTGACTTCGATGCCGTTCGACAGGCGAACGCGGGCTACCTTGCGCAGCGCCGAGTTCGGCTTCTTCGGAGTCATGGTACGGACCTGCGTGCATACGCCGCGCTTCTGTGGCGCACCCTTTCCACGGGTCAGCTTGCCCTGCAACGAGTTATAGTTGAAGCGCAACGCGGGAGCCTTGGTCTTCTTTGTGATAGGCTTACGGGGCTTGCGCACAAGCTGGTTAATTGTCGGCATGTTTCCTCCTGAGCACAGCCCGCAGCCGTAAGCGGGCGGCCAACACAAAAAATGTTTGACAACAAAAAATTGCACAGACCCTATCTTCGTCCGCAGCCAATCTGCGCGTCAAGTAAGGTCTGGCGATGTGTAGCAACGCTACAAAAATAGCTACAATGCTTGAGTATTCAGCGGTTTGCTAGTATAGCAGCGTGTGTAGTGCTTGTCAAATGGCAGGCGCTATGGTTAAGGGGCTGCCTACAGAAAAGCTGTACAGCATCTTTGTTTGTGGGTCGGTGCGCCCTGCAACCGCACACCGACCCATATCTGGATCGCATCTTCGCCGTACTGATCGCGACAGACCTAGCGCCGTCCCTCCAGATCCTCGAAGACGGTCTTGGCATCCGGCACAGTCTCCCAGTCTTTGAGGAAGCTCGCGAGGCCCTTGTCGGTCAGCGGATGCTGGATCATCTGCTCCAGCACCTTGGGCGGCATCGTGCCGATGTCCGCGCCCGCTTTGGCCGCCTCTACCACATGCAGCGGGCTGCGGATCGACGCGGCCAGCACCTCGGTTTTGAAGCCGTAGTTGCGGTAGATCTGGACGATCTCGCGAACCAGTTGCATGCCCTCCTGGCCGATGTCGTCGTAGCGGCCCAGGAACGGGCTGGCGAAGGTCGCGCCCGCTTTAGCCGCCAGTAGCGCCTGGGCCGGAGAGAAGACCAGCGTGACGTTCGTCTTGATGCCCTCCTGGGTCAGCTGCCGCACCGCTTTCAGTCCCTCGGCCATCAGCGGCACCTTGACGATGATGTTCGGTGCCCACTGCGCCAGGATGCGCCCCTCCTTGACGATCTGCTCGGCATTCAGCCCGACCGTCTCGGCGCTGACCGGGCCGGGGCAGATCTCGGCGATCTCCAGCACCGTCTCTTTGAAGCCGCGCCCGGCCTTTGCCGCCAGCGACGGATTCGTCGTCACGCCATCCACGACGCCAAGCGATACGCCCCAGCGGATCGCCTCGACATCGGCTGTATCAAGAAAAATCTTCATGGTGTCCTCCTACCTTAAGCCCTGCTCACCGTCTACAACCCTGACCGTAGAATACTGCTGTACTGTGCGATCCGCTGCCGCCGAAGTACACGTTTATGGCCGACGAGCCACTTCCCGGCCTCGATCATAAGCTGGATGATGTACGTCGCCAGCAAAAAGACCCGCAGAGGCCATGCCACCAACCGGCCCCAGCGCATCCGCGCATAGCGCAGTTTGGAGCGATTGAAGTTGATATGCCGCCGCGCCAGGTTTTGCTCGCTGCTTTTGCCCTCGTGATGCACGATCACCGCGTTCGGCAGGTAGATGATTGTATGCGGCCCAGGCTGCGCGGCGCTGATCCGCGATTGCCATTCCAGCTCCTCGGAGTACATGAAAAAGGCCGTGTCGAGCAGCCCGGCCCGCGCGATCGTCGTTGGACGGACCATCAGCGCCGCGCCGACCAGCCAGTCTACGGGCTGCGGCTCATTCGTGGGCTGATCGCCGTAGCGGTAGCGCATAGCCCAGCGGTTGCGCGGCCTCCACTGCTCCAGCAGCGTGCTCTCCCAAAACAGCGTACCGATCGTCGGGAAGCGCCGCCGCGACGACTGGATCGAGCCGTCGCCATAGCGAAGCTGCGGCCCGACCACCGCTACATGGGAATGCGCGTCGAGGTAGCGCAGCATCGCGCGCAGCGCATCGCCGACAACCTCGGTATCGGGATTGAGCAGCAGGATTGCGCGCGGCGCTGCGGCCAGCGCTTGCAGATCCGCGCCCAGCACGTTGCGCAGGCCGACATTGTTTCCTCCGGCAAAGCCCAGATTGCTCGGCAGCGCGATCAGCTCGACATGCGGAAACTCAGCGCGGACCATCGCCGCTGACTCGTCGCCCGATGCATTATCCACCACGATCGTCCGGCAGCGGAGAGGGGCGGAAGCGGTGGATTCGTCGATCGAGCGCAGGCAGCGGCGCAGCAGATCGCGCACATTGTACGAGACGATCAGAATCGCCAGATCACAATCGCTCACCTGCACCGCTCCAAGCCTTTGAGGTGAATATACTTGACCAGCTCATAATAGCCCATCGTCAGCGCCAGCACCAGACCCAGGCCGCCGTCACGGTAGCCGTGCCAGGTGACGAAGCGGCGCTTGACCTCACGGAGCGGCTGAAGCAGCAGGTTGCGCCATTTGGCGCGCACGCCCGCCAGCGCGAGCGTCTGAGCCTCGGCCAGCGCGTAGCGCCGCTGCTTGGTATGCAGCTCAGGCCATGTCTCGATGTTGATATGTAGCAGATGCCCGTGGAGGTCGCCGGTAGAACCGTCGAGCTGCACCAGCTCATGCACCAGCCGCGTCTCGTCGTAGCGGGCGTGGCCGCGCCGCAGCAGCCGCAGTTGCCGATCGGGATACCAGCCGCCGCCCTTGAGCCAGCGCCCGAAGTAGCGATTGTGGCGCGGCAGCCAGTAGCCGACATGCTCATGCTGCCCCTGCCTGCGGAAATCGTGCAGCTCGCCGGTCAGATCGGGCGTAAGACGCTCGTCGGCATCCAGAAACAGCACCCACTCGCCGCCAGAGCGAGCCAGCGCCGCGTTGCGCTGCCTGGGAAACGACTCAAACCGATGCTCCACGACGGTCGCGCCCCACTGCCGCGCGATCTCAGCCGTGCGATCGGTGGTGCGCGGATCGAGCACCACCAGCAGCTCGTCGGCGATCGGTACCGCCGATTCGAGCGCCCCGCCGATGTAGCGCTCTTCGTCGCGGGCTATAATCACAATCGAAAGAAACATGCGCTCTACATGGCACGAGGGCGTTCGGTCGAACGCCCTCGCGATCCAGGGCGTATGCCATACGCCCCAACACCATCAACGAACCGGCAGACGAGGCACGCTTACTCTTCGCCGCCGCCGTCCATCTCGCTGCCAATCATCGCCGTCAGATCGGCGACGCGGCAGCTATAGCCCCACTCGTTGTCGTACCACGACACGACCTTGAAGAAGTTATCGCCCATCGCCATCGTCAGCGGTGCGTCCACGATCGAGCTTAGCTCCGTGCCGATGAAATCGCTCGACACCAGCGGCTCATCCGAAACGCCCAGGATTCCAGCCAGATCGCCGTCAGCCGCCTCGCGGAAGGCGTTGTTGACCTCTTCGACCGTCGTGGGACGCTCGAACTCGACCACGAAATCGACGATCGAAACCGTCGGCGTGGGCACGCGCAGCGCGAAGCCGTCGAACTTGCCCTTGAGTTCGGGAATGACCAGCGCCACCGCCTTGGCAGCGCCCGTGGTGGTCGGGACGATGTTCATCGCGGCGGCGCGCGCCCGGCGCAGATCTTTGTGGATGTTGTCCTGAAGGTTCTGGTCCATCGTGTAGGAGTGGACCGTCGTCATCAGGCCGCGCCGAATGCCGAAGCGATCCTGCAAGACCTTCGCGACCGGCGCGAGGCAGTTGGTGGTGCAGCTTGCGTTCGAGATGATATGATGCTTCTCAGGATCGTACTGCTCGTCGTTCACGCCCAGGCAGATCGTGATGTCCTCGCCTTTGGCGGGCGCGCTGATGATCACCTTCTTGGCACCGGCGTCGAGATGCGCGCGAGCCTTGTCGGCGTCGGTGAAGCGCCCGGTCGACTCGATCACGATGTCGATGTTGAGATCGCCCCACGGCAGCTTGGTGGGCTCGCGCTCGGCCAGCGCGCGGATCTCGATGCGCTGATCGCCGTACGTGACCATGAACCTATCCTCTGTCGCTTCGACCTCGCCCTCGAACACGCCGTAGGTGCTATCGTAGCGCAGCAAGTGGGCGAGCGTCTCGTTGTCGGTCAGATCGTTAACTGCGACGACCTCAATCTCATCGGGATAGCGCTCCAGGATCGCTTTGAACACCTGGCGACCGATGCGTCCAAAGCCATTAATCGCTACTCGTGCCATGGCTGCTTCTCCTTATCCCAGTACACAACGGTCCAATTCACCGCTGAGCCGTAAATATCGAACCTTCCAACCACTATAGCACATTCCGGTTGTTGCGCAACGTAGCCTAACGTTCACGTAACAGGCGCATCAATTCACGTGCCAACTTTCGAGGATCGTGGCGCAGGGGATTGGCCGGGTTGATAATATCAGCGGCGACAACCTGGATCGGACAGCCATCGTCGATGTCCAGCGGCACAATCTCCGTGCGGCCCTTCCACTCAGGGGCGAAATTATCCGCCGGATCGCTGTTGCTGTTCGCCAGCGCGAAATCGGTACAGTCCGCGCCGACATGCTCCAGCAGGGCCTCAAGATGCGCCTGCACGCCAAAGCGATCAGTCTCGCCCGGCTCGGTGGCGACGTTGCAGACATAGACGCGCAGCGCTCTGGCGCGACAGATCGCATTGCGCACATCCTCTACCAGCAGCACCGGCAGGATCGAGGTAAACAGGCTGCCAGGCCCCAGAATAATCAGATCGGCCTGCTCGATCGCCGCCACCGCGTCGGGATAGGCCGCCGGATCGGGCGGATCGAGAAAGACGCGCCGGATCGGATGGCCGCCCTTGCCGATCAGCGACTCGCCCCGGATGGTCCGCGCCTGCTCGCCAACCGGCACTTGCAGATCGGCGACCAGCGTCACATCTTCCAGCGTCGGCGGCACCACCCGCCCGCGCACGGCGAGCACCTGGCTGGCAGCTTTGACAGCCTGATCGAACGAGCCGGTGATGTCGTCGAGCGCTGTGATGAACAGGTTGCCGAAGGTATGGCCGCGCAGGCCCTCGCCCTGGCCGAAGCGATACTCGAACAACTGCGCCATCAACGACTCTTCCTCGGCCAGCGCCGCGATGCAGCGCCGAATATCGCCGGGCGGCAGCACGCCGAACTCGCGCCGCAGCCGCCCCGAAGAGCCGCCGTCGTCGGCCACGTTGACGATCGCGGTAATGTTCGACGTATGCTCCTTGAGGCCGCTCAGCAGCGTCGAAAGCCCATGCCCACCACCGATCGCCACCACGCGCGGGCCTGCAAGGCCGCGCCGCTGCTGATAGACCAGCTCTGCCAGGCTGCCGGGCTGCTCATAGGCAGGCAGCGCCGACAGCAGGCTGCGGCTCAGGCGCTTGAGCGCGATCAAGATGCAGGCCATGCTGAGCAGGCCCAGGATGAGCGCTCGCGCCCAGCGCGGCCAGAATTGAAGCGTCACGTAGTAGGTCCAGGCCGGAAAGCGAAAACCAAGCGTGTACAGCTCACGCAGCAGAAAGGATAGGCCCAGCGCGCCCAGCGTGATACCGAAGAACAGCAGCACCAGCCAGCGCTTGACGCCCATCCCCGGATAGAACCACTTGGGATTAAACCCCGGTCGTCTCCCGCTCACACTACACCAACTTGTCCAGCCTGAGGCTGCCCTGTGGCCCTCTGTTCAGGATCGAACTGACGGGCTATGCTAGAATGAAACCATTGCTCGGTAGGGAAGGACGGCGCGACTATGCCACTGATAAGCTCTATCATTATTGGCCTCGTACTCGGATTTGGCCTGATAAATGGATTCCGTCGCGGCGGCATCAAAGAAGGCATCGCCTTAGTCGGCGTGCTCCTTGGCGCGCTGCTGGTCGAGTTTTGGATCGAGCGCTGGGGAGCGGCGCTTTCGGAGCGTAGCGGCCTTAAGATCGACAACGCCAGGCTGGTGATCGCGCTGCTGCTGCTGATCGGCACCGCGCTCTTCAGTGGATACGGCAGCGGCATCTTTGTCCGGCGCGTTACGCTCAAGTCACGGGAGCGGCTCGGCGGCGCGCTGCTTGGACTCCTCAACACAGGTCTCCTTGTCTCGTTCGCGCTTCGCTACACCCAGCAATTTTACTTCATCGAAACCGATCCGGCGCAGCCCGTGGATAGCTGGATTCGCCAGGGCGCGCTCAGCCGCTACATGGTCAACTGGGTCGGCTATATGCTGATCGGCGCTGCCGTCGCCATTGGCCTGGTCGCGCTGATCCTCAGAACGATGTGGCTTGCCAAAATTGCGACGCAGCAGCAGCCCAGCAAAGCGGCTCCGGCGAAATCGCAGCCAGGCGGGGCAAAGCCCAAGCCCACAGGCAGCGGCGCGCTCGGTGGAGCAGGCGGCGGGCTGCTCGGCGGCACAGGCGCGGGCAATTCATCAGCCGGACAGTCGCCCAAGCTTCCAAGCGGTCAGCAGGAGAAGTTCATCGAGTGGCCGCCCAAGCTTGACTAACGCTCCCTTACGTGACGCGGCCAAGCGCCTCCAGCACGCCGCGAACGGTATCCGCCCACTGCTCGCCGACCACCCGCCGGTTGACCCGCGCAAACTGCGGCCCGAAGCGCACGCTCTGGCCGAACTGCCGCTGCAACGCCGCACGGTCGATAACGCCGCTGCTCGGCAGACGAATCGTGATCTCGTCGTCCGATGTGGAGATCGAGGACACGCCCGCCCGTAGCGCCAGCACCTTAAGCTGCAACCAGAGCAGCAGATGCTCGGCTGGCTCCGGAATCGGACCGAAGCGGTCGCGCAGCTCCGCGCGCAGATACAGAATATCCTGGGTCGTCGCCGCCTGCGCCAGCTTTTGATAGACGCGCAGCCGCAGCGTATCGTCGTCGATGTAGTCGGTCGGCAGGTAGGCCGTCAGCGGCAGGTCGAGCGTCACAAGCTGGATCGGCGTGATCGGCCCGCCATCGCCGTTGCTGCCCGTCGGCAGCGTCGTCGCCGCCGCCCGCCGTAGCTGCTCGGTCTGCTGCACGCCGCGCGCCTGCTGCCGCTTTAGCTCATTGCGCGCCATGCGGCTTTGCTCGACCTTGCGCTGCTCGACCGCCTGGGCCAGCAGCCGGGTGTAGAGATCGAAGCCGACCGCCCCGATATGCCCGGCCTGCTCCGGCCCCAGCAGGTTGCCCGTCCCGCGAATTTCGAGGTCGCGCATGGCAATGCGGAAGCCCGCGCCCAGCTCGGTCGCCTCCTGAATCGCCTCAAGACGCTGCTGCGCGTCGCCAGTGATGCGCTTGCCGGGATGATAGAGCAGATAGGCGTAGGCACGCTGCGTCGAGCGGCCAACCCGCCCGCGAAGCTGGTACAACTGCGCCAGGCCGTAGTTCGTCGCATCGTCGATGATGATCGTGTTGGCGCGCGGAATATCCAGGCCGCTCTCGATGATCGTGGTGCAGACCAGCACGTCGGCCTCGCCCTCGAAGAACTGCATCATCACCCGCTCCAGCTCGCGCTCCTCAAGCTGGCCGTGCCCGACCAAAAAGCGTGCTTCCGGCACCAGATCTTGCAGGCGGCTGGCGAAGGAGTAGATGCTCTGCACGCGGTTGTGGACGACATAGACCTGGCCGCCGCGATTGATCTCGCGCAGGATCGACTCGCGCACCAGGTTTTCGTCGAAGGGCACGACATAGGTCTTGATCGGCACGCGATCTTCGGGCGGCGTGTCGATAATGCTCAGGTCGCGCAGCCCGGCCATCGCCATGTGCAGCGTGCGTGGAATCGGCGTCGCGGTCAGCGTCAGGCTATCGACATCGCTGCGCAACTGCTTGAGCCGCTCCTTGTGCCGCACCCCGAAGCGCTGCTCCTCGTCCACGATCACCATGCCAAGCTGATGAAACTGCACGTCCTTGCTCAGCAGCCGGTGCGTGCCGATCACAATATCGATCGCGCCGCTCTGGAGCCGCTCCAGAATCACCTTCTGCGCGCGTGGCGTGCGGAAGCGCGACAGCATCTCGATCGTGACGGGAAACGCCGCCATTCGCTTGCGGAACGTCTCGAAATGCTGCTGCGCCAGCACGGTCGTCGGCACCAGCACGGCGACTTGCCTGCCCTCCTGCACGACCTTGAACGCGGCGCGAACGGCGACCT
>DASUTC010000172.1 GCA_036374795.1 Herpetosiphonaceae bacterium | reverse complement strand
TGATCGCGAAGCTGCGGAAGCGGGCGAAGTGTAGGGGCTTGATGCGGGTCCGGCACCTGTCTTCGCCGAACGTGACGTCGCGAACATAATGGCTCCGATTTTCTATTGCCCAGTGGTTTCGGACCGCCTGGCTGAACGTTTTGGCGTCGAGTTTGATCTGGCAGGCGTAGAACGAAACTTCCTCGGTTGCCTTCCAGAAGCCGGATCTGGTGTCCTTGTGCCAAGTCAGGCGCGAGACCCGGGCGGCTTGGACGATCAGGTCGTCCCACTCGGCATCGAGTTTGTCCTGAACGTCGAAGGTCTCGATCTCGCGGGTTTCATGACGGCCATGGCTTTTGGGATCAACGCTCTCGAAGCGCTCGACCGGCGGCTGCTCGGCGGCGATCTCCTGGAGCGTGGCCAGCAGGCCCGGCTGGTTGGCCTTGACCTGGGCGAGCAGCGCGTTGCCGCTGTCGCGGGCTGCTTCAAAGGTTTTTTTGACAATGCAGGGCGTCGGCCGTGAACAGCACACCGCTCAGGCCCAGCTCGGCGATCATCTGCTGGGCAGCCGGGATTTCATTGCTCTTGACGTCGATTTCGGTGTGCGCCAGCAGGATCGCGGCCTCCGAGGCGAAGGCGCTCAGCGCCTGGGCCGCCTTTTGGTCGTTGAGATGGTCGAAGCTGCCCTTCAGGATCTTGCCGTCGAGCGCCACGACCGGCATCCGGCCCAGTTCCGCCGGCGGCAACAGGTCCCGGGCGTGTTGGCGAAAAGCCTCTTCCAGGGCGGCGCGGTCAAGCATCTGCAGGACAGTGCGCAGCGTGTTGAGCGACGGCGCTCGCTTCAGGGTACAGCCGAACAGGGCGTTGAGGACGATCCGGCGTTGCTCCAGGAAGCAGATGATGTGGCGGTACGAGGTCGCGCCGGACAGCAGCGCCAGCACGGTGAACAGCAGCAACGGCGCCAGCGGATAGCGCTTGCCCTCCGCGCGTCGTGGATCGGGAACCTCGCTCAACGCATCGAGAAGCCGGCCGAACGGTACCATGGCAAACCCCCAGGGTCAGGAATTGCCGATCAAGGATTCACACATTCGTGCCCGATGGTAGACTCTTTCTACGCGGCATCACGCCCATCAGGACTCGCTTTGCGCGATCCAGGCACCCAGCGGGGGGAGAACTGAACAGCCCTGGAATAGAACTGCCGACGGATCAGCATGATCATGGTCAAGGCTGTAGTTACCGGCACAAGCAGCGGGTGGAGGAACCAGGCCAGTGTGGCGAAGGCGAAATAGTAGCATCGCAGGCCGGCGTTGAAAGTTAGCGCCGCTCCGGTAATGGAACGGGCCAGAGCGTCGGCGAGCCGCGAGTGTCGCTCGGACTCAATGGGCGGCATCGGTGCCGCTCCGATCATTGCGATACAGTAGTTGTACTGCCGCAATGTCCAGGTGAACATGAAGAAACCGTAGATGAAAATGCCGAGCAGAGCGAGCAGCGCCAGCCGGATACTTTCCGGCGAAATGGCCACGCCGGATGCGAACCCCTCAGAGAAAGCAGCAAGGCTGTCCACCCGTGCGAGAGCTCCCACCAAGGC
>DASUTC010000171.1 GCA_036374795.1 Herpetosiphonaceae bacterium | reverse complement strand
ATGCCGAGCGCGCCGATCACGCCCAGGATGCCGTAGTGGTAGTGTACGGGCTGTGCCTGGAACTGGCCGACACCCCAGGTGATCAGCACGATCAAGATCCCTTGCAGGATCATGCGCGTCAGATCGCTGAGCACCTTGCCGAGGAGGATCGCCATCCGGTTGATCGGCGTCGTCAGCAGCTTGTCGAGAAAGCCGCTATCCATGTCGTTGATCATGCCCATGCCGGACTGGGCCGCGCCGAAGAGGATCGTCTGCAAGATCACGGCGGGCATGAAGAACTGGAAGTAGCTTGTGTTGCCGAAGGCTGCCGCCGCGCCCGGAAAGCGCGTGATGCGGCTGAAGATCTGGCCGAAGAGCAGCAGCCAGACCATCGGCTGAAGCAGCGAGAAGTACAGCGCGACCGGACGGCGAAGGAGCTTGCGCAGGCCGCGCATGTACAGCACGTTGAGTTCGCTCAGAAAGGTGCCGACGGTGCGCGGGATCGGCTGGGCGAGTGGTTGTGCCTGTGTTGCCATAGACTATCCTCGGTTGTTGGTAAGCGCTTCCTGATTGGAAGATCGATGCGGCGCTGGCTCGTGGCTAGCCTCGGCCACGTCCGCCGAACGGCCCTCGGCTGCTGCGCCATTTCGTGTTCAGCTCTTCTTGCCGGATCGAGTGACCGGTGTATTTCAAGAAGACATCGTCGAGCGTCGGGCTGGTCAGCGAGAGCCGCGCGACCGATAGCCCGGCGCTGTTGAGCGTCAGCAACACCTGGGGCACCTGCGCGCCGCCGTCCTGCGCGATCACGTTGATGCCCTCCTTCGACAGGGTGGTGTCGCGTACGAACGGCAGGTCCTTGAGCAGCGCCACCGCCTCGCGGGCCTGCTCCTCGCCGGTCTTGCCGTTCTCGGTGAAGGTCAGCGAGATCACGTCGCCGCCGAGCGCGGCCTTGAGCTGCGCGGGGCTGCCCTCGGCGATCAGCGTGCCGTGGTCGATGATCGCCAGCCGGTCGCAGAGCCGGTCGGCCTCTTCCATGTAGTGCGTCGTCAGAAAGATCGTCAGGCCCTCCTCTTTGTTGAGCCGTTCGAGATACTTCCACAGGTTGGCCCGATTTTGCGGATCGAGTCCGGTCGTCGGCTCGTCCAGAAAGAGCACCTGCGGGCGATGGATCAGCCCCGTTGCCAGATCCAGCCGTTTGCGCATGCCGCCGGAGAACGAGCCAGCCACCCGGCTGGCGTCGTTGGTCAGATCCATCAGATCCAGCAGCTCGTCGACGCGCTGTCTGAGCACCTGCGGCGGCAGATGGTAGAGCTTGCCTTGCAGCACCAGATTCTCGCGCGCCGTCAGATCGTAATCGACGCCGACCTCCTGGGCCGCGTAGCCGATCAGCCGCCGAATGCTGTCGGAATCGCGGCTGATCTCGTGGCCGAAAATACGGGCCTCGCCGCCGCTTTTGTCGAGCAGCGTGATCAGCATTTTGATCGTTGTGGACTTGCCCGCGCCGTTGGGGCCGAGAAAACCAAAGAATTCGCCGTGCCTGACCTCAAAGGTGATGCCTTTGACCGCTTCGGTGCCGTCGGCATACACTTTTTTGAGGTCGCGCACCTCGATGACGGGTTCCATGATCCGCTCCTTACTGGGATGTCGTCACTGCTTCAGGCGAGGATGCCGTCTCAGTCGGCTCCGGCTGCTCGTCGCGCATGGCATGGATGGCCCGCTCCAGCAGGCTCAAAAAAAGCTGCTGCTCTGCGGGCGTAAGCCCCTGAAGCAGCCGCTCCATCCGCCTTAGCTGATCCTCGTACAACTGGTTGAACAGACTCCGGCCCTCGTCGGTCAGCGATACGAGCACCACCCGGCTATCTTCCGGATGCGTTCCGCGCTGAACCAGGCCGGTCTGAACCAGTCGCCGTGTGAGCGCTGTCACCGATGGCGGTGTCATCTGCAATTGCTCCGCCAGATCTTTCATCGCCAGCGTTTTATCGGGAACCAGCAGGTGTAGCGCCCGCACGTGCGAGAACGAGAGATTAAGCCGGTTGAGACGCTGAAACGCCAGGCCGGGCCGTCCCTGGCGCATGATCTCGAAGAGCTGCAAGAGCTGTCTGGCGTTGCCCTGAGTCGTCATCATACTGTGCTTTCATTTAGTTAAGAAAACTAACTATTTCAGTATAGCATACAAGCAGCCCGTCGGATAGTCCTCACCTGCCAGCAGCGCAACACATTGTTCTATCGTGGCTGCGAGCCGGAACTTCTCAGCGGGGTCATACGTCTAGCTTACGAGCAGCACCCCCTGTCGTTTACAACGTTTTAATTTATAGGAGAGACTCATGTATCGATCGCTTTGGAAGTACGGCAGCGCCCTCCTGATCCTGACCGCCCTCGCCGCCTGTGGACAGCCAGCGGAGCAGACGGCGGGCACCGCCCCTGAAGGTTCGCAAGCGCCAGTGACCATCGGCGGCGACAATACCTCAACCGGCCCAAGCATCGGCGGCCCCGCGATCACCAGCCACGGCGGAGCGGTGAAGGATCATGTTAGCCTGGTCGATAACCTCCGGGCGAAAGGCTTTATGGTCGAGCCAGTCAGCGAAGTGGAGCAGCCATTTCTCGGCGTCAAGGGCACGACCTTACGGATCAGCGGTGGCGAGCTCAAGCAGGCAGCCGAAGTGCAATCCTACGAGTACACGAGCGCCGACGCGGCCACGACGGATGTCGAGCAGCTTGGGCCTGACGCCAATCCACAGGGGATGATGATCGAGTGGAAAGGCACGCCGCATGTCTTCCAGAAAGAGCAGCTTGTGGTGATCTATGTCGGCGACGATCAGGCGATGGTGCAGACGCTAACGGATCTGGTAGGGCCGCAGGTGGCCGGAAAGTAGCGCCGCATCACAGCGAAGACGTGCAACAGCCTCCTTCATATAGCGTGAGGGAGGCTGTTTCGATGTAGCTGCTGCTAGTGGTGGGAAAAGCGGTACATATTGTAGATGTCGTCCCAGTTATGCTGGACGGTGTAGGCCAACGTGCCGTTCATGCAGCCGTCATTCGAGCTGGCGAGGCCAAAGCTTTGTCCAAGCAGCTTGCAGAACATGCTGCGTTTCTGGGTTGAGGTGGTAGAGTAATAGTAGTTGATGCGTCCGTGTGCGTGCAGAATATGGTTGCCGCTGACGCTTTCTAAGCTCCCCAGCGACGCCCAGCCGGTGGCACCGTAGTTGCCGTCGAAGACGTGAATATCGGTGTGGTAGGCCACCTGCGGCAGCGACAGGATCGTATTCGTATCCCAGTCGACAACCGCGCTGCTCGCTTCGGTCTTGTAGGTGGCGGTGTTGTACACGTTGATCGTGACGGTTGACCCGTACCGATTCCAATGGTAGCCCGACGTATGCGCGAAGCCGACTGTTACCGTCAGCAGGTTCGCAAGAACGAGCAGCGGAATGATCACGAGGCCCATTCGTGGTTTCATGGCTTTTCTCCGGTAGGTGCTAAACACCGAATGATGCTGTGGCGCTGGCTACCGGCTGTACGTTGCTGAGGCTGCCGGAGTTGTTGGGGTGAATAGGCTCGGGCCAGCGACGTACGATCGCCGGGGTGGATCTTGATCATCCAGTCCACCTGCGGATTGTAGCAGACCTCCTGGGAGCACCCCAGGAGGTCTGCTTGAGTCTCGGAGTGAAACAGCCATGCTTGTCGCGTTGCTGTTTCGGGGAATGAAGCCGAGGCTGCGCTTACTTCGCAGCGGCGACCGCGCGCTCGAAGTCGGCCAGCGCCTTGCCGTGCAGCTCCGCTGCCAGACCGTCATGCGTCAGCGCTTCCAGCGTGCCGTTCGCGATCCGATACCGCCCTTCCGGCGCGATCATCAGGTGCGTGCCCGGCTCGTCCGCCTTCGGCTCCAGGAAGAAGACGTAGCTCTCGCCCACCTGATAGCCCGGATCGCCCTCGATGAACTGCGTCTCCGTGCCGGTGTGGAAGATCGTCAGCGTGCTGCTGGTCTTGCCCTTGAGC
>DASUTC010000170.1 GCA_036374795.1 Herpetosiphonaceae bacterium | reverse complement strand
GGTGATGCAGGTCATCTCGCGGCTGCGGGAGGCGGGTGGCGGGGAGCTGGCGCTGCGGAGCGTGTTCGAGACGCCGACGCTCGCCGAGCTGGCGCTGCTGGTTGATCAGGCGATGGCGCCGAGCGAGCGCCGCCGCCTGCCACCGATCGCACGGGTGGCGCGCGACGGCCCGCTGCCGCTCTCGTTTGCTCAGGAGCGCCTGTGGTTCGTCGAACAGCTCGACACGACCACCTCACCGTACACCATGTCCACGGTGCTACGGCTCAGGGGAGCGCTCGACGTCGCTGCGCTGGAGCAGAGCTTCAATCTGCTGATCCAGCGGCATGAGACGCTTCGTACCACCTTTGTGGTCGATGAAAGCGGCCCGGTGCAGGTGATTTCGCCAGCGCGGTCCCTGCCGCTGCGACTGATCGATCTGCCGTATGACAGCGCGCCGAGCGAATTGGAGCGGTCTATCACTGCCGAGCTGCGCGCGCCGTTTAATCTCGCCACGGGGCCGCTGCTGCGTCTTACGCTGCTCCGCCAGGCTCCCCGTGAGCATATCCTGGTGCTCGCGCTGCATCATCTGATCGCCGATGGCTGGTCGATCACGGTGTTTGTTCGTGAGCTGGCTACGCTGTACGAAGCGTTCTCCAGCGGCCAGCCCTCGCTGCTTCCCGAACTGCCGGTGCAGTATGCCGATTTCGCAGTCTGGCAGCGCAGCGCGATCCACACGACCATCCATGCCGAGCAGCTTGCCTACTGGCGGCAGCAGTTGGGCGGAGTGCCCTCTGGGCCTGGCACCCCCGCGCCGCCGCTGGAGCTGCCGCTCGACTATCCGCGACCGCCGCTCCAAACCTTCCGGGGTGCTCAACTGCCGGTGCGGACCGATCCGACGACGACCGCCGCGCTGCATGCGCTCAGTCGTCGGCACGACGCTTCGCTGTTCATGACCCTGCTGACGGCGTTCAACGTCTTGCTCCACCGCTACAGCGGCCAGACCGACATCCTGGTTGGCACGCCGGTTGCCAGCCGCAGCCAGCGCGAGACTGAGAGCCTGATCGGGCTGCTGATCAATATCCTGGTGCTGCGGACCGACGTGAGCGGCGATCCTCGGCTGGACGAGCTGCTGGCGCGCGTGCGTGAGGTCTGCTTGCAGGCCTACGCGAACCAGGACGTACCCTTTGAGCAGGTTGTCGATGCGGTCCAGCCGACACGCGATCTCAGCCGCAGCCCACTCTTCCAGGTGGCCTTCTTCTGGCAGGACGCGCCCGCCGTCATGCCCGCGCTGGCGGATGTCGAGATCGAGCCGCTGCCGATCGCGACCGATACTGCCGAGTTTGAGCTGACGCTGAGCCTCAGCGAGACGGGCGACGGTATTGAGGGCTTTGTCGAGTACAACTGCGATCTCTATGAGGCCGCGACGATCGCGCGGCTGGTCGGGCATTATGAGACGCTGCTCCGGGCGATCGTCGCCGATCCTACCCGGCGGCTGAGCCGCCTGCCGTTGCTGAGCGCCGCCGAGCGGCACACGCTGCTACATAGCTGGAATGCAACGAGCCTGCCGCTGCCCGACGCCTGCATCCATGAGCTGATTGTCGCTCAGGCCGCGCGCACGCCCGATGCGGTCGCGCTGGTCCATGAGGCAGCCACGCTGAGCTACGCCGAGCTGTCGTCGCGGGCCGCTCGGCTGGCGGCGCTGCTCCAGGCATCCGGCGTCGGGCCGGATACGCGGGTTGGGATCTGCCTGCCGCGCACACCGGATCTGGTCGTCGCGCTGCTGGCCGTGCTCCAGGCGGGCGGCTGCTACCTGCCGCTCGACCCGACCTATCCGCAGGAGCGGCTGCACTTCATGCTTCAGGACGCGCACGCGATGGTCGTGCTGACGACGACACAGCTTCAGGCCAGGCTCGGCCAGACCGAGGCGCAGATCATCTGCCTCGACGCCGATCCCTGGCTGCCGTCGGCTGGAGATGTGTCGGGGAGCGCTGTCACGCCCGATCACCTGGCCTATGTGATCTACACCTCCGGCTCGACGGGACGACCGAAAGGCGTGCTGGTGACGCATCGCAACGTCGTCAACTTCTTTGCGGGCATGGACCAGCGCATCGGCGCAGACGCGCCAGGTACCTGGCTGGCGCTTACCAGCGTCTCGTTCGACATCTCCGTGCTGGAGCTGCTCTGGACGCTCGCGCGTGGCTTCAAGGTGGTCCTGCACGACGAGCGCAGCCAGACATTCGAGGCGCAGATGTCGTCTCGCGTGCTGGAAACTAGGCCGATCGATTTCAGCCTGTTCTACTTCGCCAGCGCCAACCACGCCGACGCCGACATCTACCGTCTGCTCCTTGAGGGCGCGCAGTTCGCCGACCAGCACGGCTTCACGGCGGTCTGGACTCCCGAACGGCATTTTCATACCTTCGGCGGCCTGTATCCGAATCCCTCGGTGATGAGCGCGGCGCTGGCGACCTTGACCCGGCGCATCCAGATCCGCGCAGGCAGCGTCGTCCTGCCGCTCCACAACCCGATCCGGGTGGCCGAGGAGTGGGCCATCGTCGATAATCTATCGCGCGGTCGCATCGGTATGTCCTTCGCGTCGGGCTGGCATGCCGACGATTTCGTTTTTGCGCCTGAGCGCTACGCCGACCGCAAGCAGGCCATGCTGGATGGCATCGCGACGGTACGCAAGCTCTGGCGCGGCGAGACGATGCCGTTTCAGGGCGGCGCTGGCAATCCCGTCCAGGTGAGTATCTTGCCGCGTCCCATCCAGCCGGATCTGCCGGTGTGGCTAACGGCAGCGAGCAATCCTGAAACCTTTCGTATCGCGGGCGAGATCGGAGCCAACGTGCTGACTCACCTGCTCGGCCAGAGCGTGGAGGAGCTGGCGGAAAAGATCGCGCTCTATCGCCGGGCATGGCGCGAGGCCGGGCACGTCGGCAGCGGGCATGTCACGCTGATGATTCATACCTTTGTCGGCGACGATCTCGCTGCCGTCCGCTCCATCGTGCGCGAGCCGTTCCGTGGCTACCTGCGGGATTCGCTCGATCTCCTTGACCAGCTGGCGCGCAGCCTGGGCCTGGATATGCGCGCGGAGCACTTTTCCGCCGCCGACATGGAGTATCTGCTCGACCAGGCTTTCGATCGCTATTTCGAGACGAGCGGCCTGTTCGGCACGCCTGAGAGCTGCATGCGGCAGATCCATCGGCTGAAGGCGAGCGGTGTAGATGAGGTTGCCTGTCTGATCGACTTCGGCGTTGATACCGCGACGGTGCTGGATAGTCTGCAACGGCTCGACGAGCTGCGCCAGCGGAGCAACCCCGCGTCACCTGCCGACCGGCTGGATGACTCGCTGCCCGCGCAGCTCGCACGCCATCAGGTGACGCACCTTCAGTGTACGCCATCGCAGGCCCGCATGCTGCTGTCCGATCATGAAAGCCTGGCCGCCTGGCAATCCGTGCGTATGCTCTTGCTCGGCGGCGAGGCGCTGCCGGTCGATCTGGCAACGCAGGTGCGGGATCAACTCGCCGCCGATCTCTACAACATGTACGGGCCGACCGAGACGACGATCTGGTCGACGACTCATCGCGTCGAGACGATCAACGGGAGCATCCCGCTGGGACGGCCAATCGCCAATACTCAGATCTATATCCTCGACCAGCGGCTCCAGCCGGTGCCGATCGGCGTGCCGGGCGAGATCTACATCGGCGGCCTGGGCGTTGTGCGCGGCTACCTCAATCGTCCCGCGCTGACCGCCGAGCGCTTCCTCCCCGATCCGTTCGGTGCGGTCGCGGGCGCGCGGCTCTACCGCACGGGCGATCTGGCGCGCTACCGCGCCGACGGCGCGATCGACTTCCTCGGTCGCAGCGATCAGCAGGTCAAGCTGCGCGGCTACCGCATCGAGCCGGGCGAGATCGAGGCCGCGCTGCTTGAGCATCCCGCGATTCAGCAGGCGGCGGTGATCGCCCGCGCCGACGAGGAGCAGCGGCTGGTCGCCTACCTTGTCCCGTCGGAGCCGACCGTCGCGCCGCTCACGCCGGTGCTCAGCCCAGACGAGCAGGCGCGGCTGCTGAACGGACGAGCGACGTTCATGCTGCCAAACGGCATGCCGATCGTCCACTTCAGCGATCTTCAGGCGTCGACTGGCTACCGCGAAGTCATCGAAGAGGGGAGCTATCTCAAATACGGCATTCAGATCCCGCCCGGCGGCTGCGTCTTTGATGTCGGCGCGAACGTCGGTTTTTTCTCGCTCTTCGCCAGCCAGCGCCGCCCTGACATCAGCATCTACGCCTTCGAGCCGATCCCGCCGACCTTCGCCGCCTTGCAGCTTAACGTGGCGCTCTACGGCTTGAACGTCCAGGCGTTTCCTGTGGGCCTCGGCGCGCAGCGCGAGACGGCGACGTTCACGTTCTACCCGGCCATGGCTGGCGTCTCCGGGCGCTACGCCGATCTGGATCAGGATAAGCTCACCACTAAGGCGATCATCCTCAACGATCGCGGCTATACCAGCGCCCATCAGATCGATCCAACCCTCGGCGAGGCTGAGCTGGACGAGATCCTGGAGATGCAGTTCCAGAGCGAGACGTATACCTGCGAGCTGCGGACGCTGTCTGAGATGATTCAGGAGTGCGATGTCGCGCAGATCGATCTGCTGAAGATCGATGTGGAGCGCGCCGAGGTGGACGTGCTGCGCGGTCTGCGCGATGAAGATTGGGCCAAAATCAAGCAGATCGTGCTCGAAGTCGATACCCGCGAGAATCTGGCGCAGATCGTCGCGCTGCTCGAACAGCACGAGTTCCATCTGATGGTCGATGATTTTGTGGTGATTCCGCCCGACGAGCGACAGCCCGGTGTGTATATCTATATGGTCTACGCCAGCCGCGCGCCGCTTCAGGCCGCGCAGGATCGCAACGGGCATGGCGACATGTCGCTGTCGACGAGCGATCTCCGCGAGTTTCTGACGGCCCGCCTGCCGGAGTATATGATCCCGACGACGTTTGTCACGCTTTCGGCGCTGCCGCTCACGGCCAACGGCAAGCTCGATCGCAGAGCGCTGCCTGAGCCGAGCGTCAGCCGTCCCGCGCTGGCAGTGCGCTATGTCGCGCCGCGCAACGATCTGGAGCAGCGCATCGCCGCAGTGTGGCAGGAGTTGCTTCAGCTCGACCATGTGGGCATCCACGATAACTTTTTCGAGCTGGGCGGCACGTCGCTGCTGCTCGTTCAGGCGCGCACAAAGCTGCGCGCCGCGCTCGACCGCGATGTCTCTTTGGTTGAACTCTTCCAGTATCCGACGATCAACGTGCTGGCCCAACATCTGAGCGCAGCGCCCACGCAGCAGCCAGCCGCGTCCGCGATGGACAAAGTTCGCCAACAAGCCGAGCGACAAAAGCAGGCCCGCCAGCAAAAACGGTCCATGCGCAGGAGTAACTCATAGCATGAGCGACGCAGCAACGCAGCCCGATCTCGACGGCATCGCGATCATTGGAATGGCCGGGCGCTTCCCAGGAGCCAGGAATATCAGGCAATTCTGGGAAAATCTCTGCGGCGGCGTTGAGTCGCTGACCTGGCTGGCGGATGACGAGATCGAGTCGCCGCCGTCCACCACGAGCACGCTCAAGTATGTCAACGCGGCGGCGGTCCTCGACGCTATCGAGCAGTTCGACGCGGCCTTCTTCGGCTTCAATCCGCGCGAGGCCGAGATGATGGACCCGCAGCATCGGCTGTTTCTGGAGGCGGCCTGGGAAGCGCTGGAAGATGCGGGCTACGATCCGAACACCTACGACGGCTCGATCGGGGTGTTTGCCAGCACGCAGATGAGCACCTATCTGCTCGCGAATCTGCTGCCGAACCGACCGCTCGTTGAGTCGATGGGCGCTCTGGCGCTGCGCATCGCCAACGACCGCGATTTCCTGCCGACGCGCGTCTCCTACAAGCTGAACCTGCGCGGGCCGAGCATGACCGTCGTCACGGCCTGCTCCAGCTCGCTGGTCGCGACGCATCTGGCCTGTCAGAGCTTGCTGGACTACCAGAGCGATATGGTGCTGGTCGGCGGCGTGGCGGTCAACGTCCCCCAGAGGAGCGGCTATGTCTACCAGGAGGGCGGCCTGTTCTCGCCCGACGGTCACTGCCGCGCCTTCGACGCCGATGCGCAGGGCACCTTCACCGGCAACGGCCTTGGTATCGTCGTGCTCAAGCGGCTGGAGGAAGCGCTGAACGACGGCGATCAGATCTATGCCGTGATCAAAGGCTCGGCGATCAACAACGATGGATCGAGCAAGGTGGGCTACACCGCGCCCAGCGTGGACGGCCAGGCCGGGGTGATTCTGGCTGCGCAGATCGTCGCCGATGTCGATCCGAGGACGATCGGCTACATCGAGACGCACGGCGCGGGCACGCCGCTGGGCGATCCGATCGAGATCGCCGCGCTGACTCAGGCCTTTCGCGTCAACACCGAGGCGACCGGCTTCTGCGCGATCGGCTCGGTCAAAACCAACGTCGGCCATCTCGACTCGGCGGCGGGCGTTACGGGGCTGATCAAGGCGATCCTCGCGCTCAAACATCGGCAGATTCCGCCAAGCCTGAACTGCGCGCAGCCCAATCCGGCGATCGATTTTCCCAGCACGCCCTTCTATGTCAATACGGAGCTGCGCGCATGGGAGGCCGACGACGCGCCGCGCCGCGCTGGCGTGAGCTCCTTCGGCGTCGGCGGCACCAACGCGCATGTGATCCTCGAAGAAGCGCCGCCGATCGAGCCATCGGACCCGGCGCGGCCCTGGCAGGTGCTTGTGATCTCGGCCAGGACCGCCACCGCGCTGCACAGCGCCGGCGAGCAACTGCTGGCCTACCTCCGCGAGCATCCCGCCGCCAATCTGGCCGACGTCGCCTATACGCTTCAGGTCGGGCGGCGGTCCTTCGACCATCGTCAAATGCTGGTCTGCCGCGATACCGCCGATGCGATCGATGCGCTGACATCCCGCGATCCAGCCCGGCTGGTGCAGCAGGTGAGCGAAGCCCGCCGCCTGCCGATCGCCTTTATGTTTGCCGGCCTGGGCGATCACTATCTCGACATGGGCCTTGAGCTCTACCAGGCCGCGCCGGTCTTTCGCGAGACGATCGATCGCTGCGCGGCGCTGCTCAAGCCTGAGCTGGGGCTCGACCTGCGCGAGGTTCTGTATCCGCGCGGCACGGCTGCTCAGCCGAAGCTGCCCACGAGCACGCCCGGCGCTGCCGCTCAGCCATTTGATGTAAGCCAGCTCCTCAACCGCGAGCCGACACCGATCGACACGGCGGCCCTGCGGCTCAACCGTACCGATCTGGCGCAGCCGATCCTCTTCGCGCTGGAGTACGCGCTGGCGCAGCAGTGGATCGCCTGGGGCGTCGAGCCGCAGGCGCTGATCGGCCATAGCCTGGGCGAGTACGTCGCCGCGACGCTCGCCGGTGTCTTCGCGCTGCCTGATGCGCTGCGCGTGGTCGCCGCGCGCGCCCGGCTGATCCAGTCGTTGCCCGGCGCTGCCATGCTCACGGTGATGCTCTCGGAGCACGATCTTCAGCCCTATCTGGGGCCGGATCTCGCGCTGGCGGCGGTCAACAGTCCGCTCGTCTGTGTTGTCGCGGGCGATCAGGCTGCGGTCGATGCGCTGGAGCAGCAGCTCTACGACGAGGGGATCGGCTGCCGCCGCCTGTCAGCGTCGCATGCCTTCCACTCGCATCTGATGGAGCCGATCCTCGAACGGTTTGTCCATATGCTGCGCGGCATGCCGCTGCAAGCGCCGGAGATTCCATTCGTCTCGAACGTGACCGGCACCTGGATCACCGCCGAGGAAGCGACCAGCCCGCGCTACTGGGCGCGGCATCTGCGGCAGACGGTGCGGTTTGCCGATGGCGTTCGGCTGCTCTGGAGCGAGCCGGGGCGGATTCTGATCGAAGTCGGGCCGGGACAGTCGCTCAGCAGCATGGCCCGGCAGCAGCCCAAGCAGCGCAAGACTGACCAGCGGCTCGCGCTGCCGACGCTGCGGACATCCAATGATCCGATGCCCGACCGAGCGATGATCTTGAGCACGTTCGGCAAGCTCTGGCTGGCCGGTGTGCCCGTCGATTGGGCGGCCTTGTACCGCGACGAGCGGCGACAACGGCTCGCGCTGCCGACGTATCCCTTCGAGCGCCAGCGCTACTGGCTGGACCCGCCGCGCGCCGATCAGCCGTGGACGCTGCCGCTCGCGCCCGACCAGGCTGCTGCGCCGACGGACTGGGTTTCCGTTCCATTCTGGCGCGAGGCGCTGCCGTCTGAGCTGCGGGCATCGGCGCTGGCTTCCGATCAAGCCGCCCCCTGGCTGGTCGTGGCTGATCCTGATTCCGAATCGCTGCCGCTGAGTCGGGCGCTGATCGAGTCGCTGAGCAGCCAGGGCCAGACCGTCCACAGCATGTCGTCGGCTGATACGCGCGCGTGGCTCGACTCTGCTCCTCCGCCAGCCTCGATCATCTATTTCTGGAACGCGCAGCCCGCAGCGCTGGATAGCGCGCTCGACCATCTCCACCGGTTCGCGCAGCGGCTCGCTGAGCGCGCGCCGTCCGATCCGGTGCGGCTGGCAGTTGTCACGACTCAGCTCCATGACATCCTCGGCGAGACATCGATCGATCCGGCCAGCGCCGGGCTTCACGGCCTGTGCGCCGGGCTCAATGCCGCCTACCCACGCATCCAGGCACGCACCATCGACATCGCAGCGGTAGCGCCGGAGGCTCGCGCGCTGCAACGCCAGGCTCGCCTGCTGCTCGGCGAGCTGATGCAGCCCACGACTTCGGCGGTCGCTTACCGTGGTGGGAAGCGCTGGCTCCTGAGCTACGAGCCTGCTGCGCTCGACGATCTGAGCGATGGAGCGGGCGGCTTGCGGCAGGGTGGCGTCTACCTGCTGACCGGCGACGTGGAGCAGATCGGCGCGGAATTTGTGGAGGGCCTCGTCCAGCGCTGGAGCGCGCGGGTTGCGCTGGTTGTGCCGCCGAGTGTGGCCGATGGCGCGATGCTCCAGCAGCTTTCCCCGCTGATCGAGCGTCGGGCCGCTGTGGTACTGCTGGCGGACCAGGCCGATCCGGAACAGATGCAGGCGGCGCTTGCTCAGGCCGAGCAGCGCTATGGTCGGCTGGATGGCTGGCTCTACGGCGCGCATTCGGGCGCTGACAGCCAGGAGCGCCAGCTCAACCACACCCTCTGGCGCAGGATGCTGGCGGAGCTGACCGTCGTCGCGCAGCTCTGCGCCGGTCTTGCGCTCGATACCGTCGTGGTCTGCGCGCCGCTTGCCGATCGCCTGGGCGGGCAAGGGCTCAGCGCCGCGATCGGCAGCGCCGTGCTGGATGCGTTCGTCCGGCAGCAGGGGAGCAGCTCGACAGCCTGGCTCAGCATCTACTGGGACGCGCCCGACGATACCACGCCGGGCCGGTCTATGGCCGAGCACATCGCCGTGTTTGATCGTATCCTGCGGCACGGCTCGATCGGCCTGGTCCTGGTTTCACCGCCTCAAGATGATACCCCAGGCGCGGCGTCGTCCGGCACGGCTGCACAGGCGGTTGAGATTGCCCATGCCCGACCGGAGCTTTCCGCCGGCTACGTCGCGCCGCGCAATGCCACGGAAGCGATGATTGTCGCGATCTGGGAGGAATTGCTGGGCATTTCACCGATCGGCGTCTACGATGATTTTTTTGAGCTCGGCGGTCACTCGCTCCTGGCGACACGTCTGCTCGGACGGCTGCACGAGCGGCTGCGCGTCGAGCTGCCACTGAACAGCCTGTTTGTCGCGCCGACGGTTGCCAGGCTGTCGGAGCAGATCGCCGTCGCGCTGGCTCCTGCGGCGGAGCCGGAGACAATACCGCCTGCGCCGCGCGACCAGCCGCTGCCGCTCTCGTTCGCGCAGCAGCGGCTCTGGCTACTGCACCAGATCGATCCGCATGATGTCTCGTACAACATGCCCTTTGCGGTGCGAGTCAGCGGCCCGCTGGACGTGGCTGTGCTGGCGCGCTCCATCCAGACGATCGTTGAGCGGCACGAAACGCTGCGCACCACCTTCGTCGTAGGCGGTCCCGATCTGGAGGATCAGCCGCAGCAGCAGATTGCTCCCGCTCAGGCGATCACGCTGATCCAGCATGATCTGAGCGGGCTGTCGGCCACGGCTCAGCAAAACGCCCTTCAGCCGATCATCGTGGAAACAGCGCGCCAGCCCTTCGATCTGCGCTCCGGCCCACTCCTTCGCGTCGGCCTGGTGCGGCTGAGCGCCGAGGAGCACGTTGTCTATCTGGTTATGCACCATATCATCTCGGATGGCTGGTCGATGGGCGTGTTCGTCCGAGAGCTGCTTCGCCTGTATGAGCTGTTTCGCGCCGATGAGCATCCAGAGCAATCCCGGCTACCGGCGCTGCCGGTGCAGTACGCGGACTACGCGCTGTGGCAGCGCGCGTGGCTGCGCGATGCGCGGCTGGCGGAGCAACTGGCCTACTGGACACGGCAGCTCGACCCGCTGCCGCCTGTGCTGGCGCTCCCCACCGATCGCCCGCGTCCGCCGATCAAAACCCATGCCGGACGGCACTATCCCATAGCGCTGGACGCGGCGCTAACCGGCGAGCTCAAGCAGCTCAGCCAGCGCCAGGGTGTTACCCTCTACATGACACTGCTGGCGGCGTTCCTGGTGCTGCTTCAGCGCTGGACCGGACAGCACGACCTCGTGGTCGGTGCGCCGATCGCCGGACGGAGCCGCCCGGAGCTGGAAGGGCTGATCGGCTTTTTCGTCAACACGCTCGTGCTGCGCACCGACCTCGGCGGCAACCCGGCCTTCGTCGATCTGCTCCAGCGCGTGCGCGACACCACGCTCGGCGCGTACGCGCATCAAGATCTGCCCTTTGAGCGATTGGTTGAAGAGCTGCGCCTGGAGCGCGATCTGAGCTACACCCCGCTGGTCCAGGTTATGTGTGCGCTGCAAAATACGCCGTTCACCGTGCTGGAGTCGACCGAGCTAACGATGACGCCGGTCGAGTTCGATCAGGGCATTGCCCAGTTCGATCTGATGCTGGCGCTCACCGAGCGAGCCGATCGGCTGGTCGGTATCTTCGAGTACAACACTGATCTGTTCGAGGCCGCGACGATCGCGCGTATGGCGGGGCAGTTTCAAACGCTGCTGGAAGCGCTGCTCGCTGACCCGCACGGTCGTCTGAGCGATCTTTCGATCGTCCCGGCTGCCGAGCGTCAGCAGATGGTTGTCGACTGGAACCGCTCCGAGGCCGAGTATCCGCGCGCTGCCGCCGTGCATACGCTGATCGAGGCGCAGGCGGTGCGCACGCCCGACGTACCCGCGATCGTCTTCGCGGGCGCGGCGCTGACGTATGCCGAGCTGAACACGCGGGCGAATCAGCTCGCGCACTACCTGCGGGCGCAGGGCGTCGGTCCCGATGTGCTGGTCGCGCTGTGTGTCGAGCGCTCGCTGGAGATGATCGTCGGCATGCTGGCGATCCTCAAGGCGGGCGGCGCGTACCTGCCGCTCGATCCGGCCTATCCCCAGGAGCGCCTTCAGTACATGCTGTCGCACAGCCGCTCCCCGGTGCTCCTGACCCAGGCCGCGCTGGTCGAACGTTTACCGGAGCATCCGGCGCAGGTCTTCCGCCTGGATGTCGACTGGCCGCTGCTGTCCGATCAGCCGACCACTAACCCGGCGCGCGTGGTCTTGCCCGATCACCTGGCCTACCTGATCTTCACGTCGGGCTCGACCGGACGACCAAAGGGCGTGATGGTCACGCAGCGCGGCCTGATCAACCTCGTCCACGGCCTGCGCGCCTACTTCGCCGATCCGCAAGTGCAGCACACCGGGCTGATCACCTCGATCAGCTTCGACATTTCGGTCAACCAGATCTTCCCGACGCTGATCTTTGGGCGGACGCTACACATCATCCCCGATCCGGTCAAACTCGACAGCCGCGCCCTGCTGCGCTACCTCGACGACCACCAGCTCCATTTGTTGGATTCTGTGCCGTCGTATCTGCACGCGGTGCTGAACGAGGTCGCCCCGGAGCAGCCGCCGAACGCGCTGCGCTATCTGCTGATCGGCGGCGAGAAGCTCGAACAGCGCTTGCTGGAGGCGGTCTTCGGCCAGCTTGGGCCGCAGGTTGAGGTCGTCAACATCTACGGTCTGACCGAGATCAGCGACATCAACGCGCTGGGAATCATTCGCGCGCATGATCTTGGGCAGCCGATCACGGTCGGGAAGCCCTTGCAGAACAACCGGATCTACATCCTCGACCAGCACCACCAGCCGCAGCCGGTCGGGATTGCGGGCGAGGTCTGCGTTGCGGGCGCGAGCGTGTCGCGCGGCTACCTGTACCGCCCGGATCTCACGGCGGAGCGCTTCGTGTCGTGTCCGTTCGAGGATGGGCAGATCATGGTTCGCACCGGCGATCTTGGCCGCTGGCTCCCCGACGGCACGATCGAGATCCTGGGGCGGATTGACCAGCAGGTGAAGATCCGAGGCTTCCGCATCGAGCCGGGCGAGATCGAGGCGGTATTAGCGTCTCATCCACATATCCGCGAGTGCGCCGTGGTAGCGCGCGAGGATGGAGCAGGCGATCAACGGCTGGTAGCGTACGTCGTGACAAACAAAGACGCCGGGCGCCAGGCCCAAAGGGCACCCGGAACAGCGAACAGCACAGCCACGGACTCCGGTTCTCGGTTGTCGGTTCTCGGTGCTGCCGCCTTGCGCGCGCACGTAGGCGCGTTCCTGCCCGACTACATGATCCCATCCGCGTTTGTGGTGCTTGACGCGCTGCCGAGGACGCCCAACGGCAAGCTCGACCGCAAGACGCTGCCCGCGCCCGATCTTGGCCGCTCATCGCAAGGTGCGGGGTTTGTCGCCCCCAGCACGCCGACCGAGGAACTGCTGGCCGGAATCTGGACGCGACTCCTGGATGTTTCTCAGGTGAGCATCGATGATAACTTCTTTGAGCTGGGCGGTCATTCCCTGCTCGCAACACGGGTCGTCTCGCGGTTGCGGGAAACATTCCAGGTCGACCTTTCGCTGCGGACGCTCTTTGAAGCGCCGACGATTGCGACCCTGGCGCGACAGATCGACATAGCCCGCCGCAGGAGCGAGGGTGGCGCTTGGGCACAGCCGTTGCCGCCGCTCACCCCACAGCCCCGCCCGGATGAGCTGCCGCTCTCCTTCGCGCAGCAGCGGCTCTGGCTGCTCGATCAGATCAATCCCGGCAGCCCCGGCTACAACATTCCGGCTGCGATCCGGCTACGCGGACGGCTTGACGAGGTGGCGCTGGCCGCAAGCTTCACTGCCGTTGTGGCCCGGCATGAGGCGCTGCGCACGACGTTTGCCAGGACGTACAGCGGCCAGGCCCGGCAGATCATCGGCGATCCCGCTCCGTGTCACCTGACTGTCATTGATCTTCAACATCTGAATGCCAGCCTGCGCGAGGTTGAAGTGCAGGCGCGAGCACAGGCCGAGGCGGCGCAGCCCTTCGATCTTAGCCGGGGTCCGCTGCTGCGTACAACGCTGCTGCGGCTTGAGCCAGAGGTGTATGTGCTGCTGATCACGATGCATCATATCGTCTCGGATGGCTGGTCGATCGGCGTCTTGATCGGCGAGGTGGCGGCGCATTACGCGGAGATCCTGAGCGGAGCAGCGCAGGTGGAGCAGGATACTTCGGTCGACGGGTCGCTCCCGCTGCCGGTGCAGTACGCGGACTACGCGCTGTGGCAGCGCGCGTGGCTGCGCGATGCGCGGCTGGCGGAGCAACTGGCCTACTGGACACGGCAGCTCGACCCGCTGCCGCCCGTGCTGGCGCTCCCCACCGATCGCCCGCGCCCATCGATCCAGACCTTCCACGGTCGGCTTGAGCGGTTCCAGATTGACCCGCCGCTCGTGGACGCCCTCAAGCAATTGGGCCATCAGCACGGAGCGACGCTGTACATGACGCTGCTGGCGGCGTTCCAAACCCTGCTCTTCCGGTACACCCGGCAAACGGACATCGTCGTCGGCTCTCCGATCGCCGGACGGACTCATGCCGCGCTGGAAGGGCTGATCGGCTTGTTCGTCAACACGCTGGTGCTGCGCACCGACCTCGGCGGCAGCCCGGCCTTCGTCGATCTGCTGCGGCGCGTGCGGGATACCACGCTCGGCGCGTACGCGCATCAAGATCTGCCCTTTGAGCTGCTCATGGAAACGCTGCATCCGGAGCGCGACCTGAGCCACCACCCGCTCTTCCAGGTGATGTTCGTGCTTCAGAATACGCCGCTGCCGACGCTGCACCTGGACGATCTGAGCCTGGAGCCGATCACCTTCGATCCGGGTATCGCCAAGTTCGATCTGACGCTCAACCTGGCGGAGACGACCGACGGCCTGGCTGCCAGCTTCGAGTACAACACGGATCTGTTCGACGGCGCGACGATCGAGCGCATGGCGCGGCATTTCCAGACGCTCCTGCAACGCATTGTCGACAGGCCGGAGCAGCCGATCACTGCGCTTCCGCTGCTGGATGTGGCCGAGCGCCAGCAAGTCCTGGCCTGGAAGCGTACGCCGCCGCGCTACGCCGCCGCTGAGTGCCTGCCGACGCTGTTCGCCGCGCAAGCCGCGCGCACCCCTGAGGCAATCGCGGCGGTCTTTGAGGATCAGCAGATGACCTACGCCGCCCTGGATCGACGCGCCGACCAGCTTGCGCACTATTTGCGCGCGCTGGGCGTCGGCGGGTGCCCGCTGGGCGAGGTCTGCGTCGGCCTCTGCGTCGATCCGTCTCTGGACGTGCTGGTCGGGATACTGGGCATTCTCAAGGCCGGTGGCGCGTACGTGCCGCTTGATCCGGCCTATCCCCGCGAGCGGCTGGCCTTTATGCTGGCGGATAGCCGCAGCCGCGTGCTGCTCACGCAGCGGCACCTGCTGGCGACGCTTCCCGAACATCACGGCCATACGGTGTGTCTGGATCAGGCTTGGCCGGAGATTGCGCGGCATGCTACCACCGATCGATCCACAGCGGTCGATCCCGATCAGCTTGCGTATGTGATCTATACCTCAGGCTCGACGGGAGCGCCAAAGGGTGTGATGGTTTCGCATCGCGGGCTGTCCAGCTATCTCCAGTGGGCGGTCGATGTGTATCGCGTGGCCGAGGGCGTGGGCGCGCCGGTTCACTCATCGCTGGGCTTTGATCTCACTGTCACCAGTCTGTTGACGCCGCTGCTCTGTGGCCGCAGCGTGTGGCTCTTGCCGCAGGCGGCACACGTCGAATCGCTGACCGCCGCGCTCAACGCCGGTCCAGGGTACAGCATCGTCAAGGCCACTCCCGCGCACCTGGATCTGCTACGTCATACGCTGGCCGACGACACGCTTAACGGCCAGACGCGCGCGCTAGTGATTGGCGGCGAGGCGCTGCGCTACGATACTGTTGATTTCTGGCGTACGCACGCGCCCGGCACCCGGCTGATCAACGAGTATGGCCCGACCGAAGCGGTCGTCGGCTGCTGCATCTACGAGGTCGCTCCCGACGATCCGCGCGGCGGCATGGTGCCGATCGGTCGTCCGACCGCCAACACGCAGATCGCTATCCTTGATCCACACGGCGAGCCGGTGCCGATCGGCGTGGCTGGCGAGATCTACCTGGGAGGCGCGCAACTGGCGCGGGGCTATCTCAATCGCCCGGCGCTCACCGCCGAGACGTTTGTGCCCGATCCGTTCGGCGTCGATCCGGGCGCGCGCCTGTATCGCACGGGCGACCTTGCGCGCTATCTGCCTGATGGAACGATCGAGTACCTGGGCCGCAGCGACCAGCAGATCAAGCTGCATGGCTATCGCATCGAGCCAGGCGAGATCGAGGCCGTGCTGCGCCAGCATGAGGCTGTGCGCGAGGCGGCGGTCGTGGTGCGCGAGGAGCGCGGCGCGAAGCGGCTGGTGGCGTACGTGGTGCCGAACGAGAACCAAGAACTAAGAACTGAGAACCAAGAAGCTGAGCCGGACGGTTCTTGGTTCTTGGTTCTTGGTTCTTTCCTCCGCGAACGTCTGCCCGCCTACATGGTGCCGAGCGCGTTCGTCGTGCTTGATGCGCTGCCGCTCACGCCCAACGGCAAGCTCGATCTCCGAGCGCTGCCCGCTCCCAGCAGCGTGCGGCCAGAGCCGGGCAGCGCCGTTGTCGCGCCGCGCACGCCCACCGAGCAAGCGCTGGTGGCGATCTGGCAGGAGGTGCTGGGCCGCACGCCGATCGGCATTCATGATACCTTCTTCGCGCTTGGCGGCGATTCGATCCGCAGCATTGCGGTGGTTGCGGCGGCTCAGCGCGCGGGCCTGATGCTGACGGTGCAGCAGATCTTCCAGCACCAGACGATTGCCGCGCTCGCGCCGCTGGCACGCGCCGGTCGGAGCGAGGAGCTGCTGCCGCCTGCGCCATTCAGCCTGATCAGCCGCGCCGATCGCGACCGTCTGCCCGCCTCGGTCGAAGATGCCTACCCGCTGACACAGCTCCAGATGGGCATGCTGTTCCATAGCCAGTACCATCCTGAGGCCAGCGTCTATCACACTATTTATAGCTACCAGCTCCACGGCCCGTTCGACAAGGAGGTCTTTGCCCAGGTGGCGCAGGAGGTCGTCGATCGGCACGCAGTGATCCGTACTGCCTTCGAGATCGAGCAGTATCAGGAGCCGTTGCAGTTGGTCTATCGTCAGGTGCCGGTCCTGGTGCTGGAAACTGATCTCCGATCGTTTGACGAGCAGGCGCAGGAAGCTGCGCTGGATGCCTGGATGGAGCAGGAGCGGCGGCGAGCGTTCGACTGGAGCGAGCCGCCGCTGGCGCGTTTCTATCTGCACCGCCGCGCCGCCGAGCGCTTCCATTTCAGCTTTAGCTTTCACCACGCCATTCTGGACGGCTGGAGCGTGGCGCTGCTGCTGACCGAGCTTTTCCAGCAGTATATGGCGCGGCTCCACGGCACGCCGCTCATGGTCGAGCCGCTTCAAACACACTTCGGCTCCTTTGTGGCTCTTGAGCGAGCGGCGCGCGAGTCGGCAGAGCAGCAGGCGTTTTGGTCCGAGGCGCTGCGGCAGCGACCGACGCTGAGCCTACCGCTGGCCGCGACGCCACAGCCCTACGCCGGGCCGCGCCAGACGTTGATCGAGGCTGAGGTCGCCGAGGCGCTGCGGCGGCTTGCATCCGAGATCGGCGTGCCGCTGCGCAGCGTGCTCCTGATGGCCCATCTCGCGGTGCTGCGACTGATCGGCGGGGAGCGCACGGTGATCACCGGCCTGGTGACGAACGGACGGCCTGAGACTCCCGACGGCGAGCGGCTGCTTGGGCTTTTCCTGAACAGCGTCCCGTTCCAGATGACGGTCGATCGGCGGAGCTGGCGCGAGCTGATCCGGGCGACTTTCGCCGCCGAGCAGCAGTTGCTTCCATTCCGGCGCTATCCTCTGGCCCAGATGCAGCGCGACCTGAGCGGCCAGCCCTTGTTCGATGTGCTGTTTAACTTCGTTCACTTCCATGCCTACCAGCAGCTTCAGCATATTCCTGGCCTGAAGGTCGTCGACCAGCGTGGCTTCGTCAAGACGAACTTCGCGCTGAATGTTACCTTTAGCGTGAGCGTGGACACCACCGAGATCTCTCTGGAGCTGGACTATGATGTACGACTTGGCGCGGCACAGGCCGATCGGCTGATCGGCCTCTACCTTAAGCTGCTCAAAACGATCGTCGCGCAGCCCGATCGCGGCTATAGCGCCGCAGCGCTGCTATCACAGGCCGAGCATGAGCGGCTGCTCGGAAGCTCCGCGTGCGGCTGGTCCGCGCCCAGTATCGCCGACTCGGCGCACCAGTATGTGCATGCGCTGGTTGCCGCGCAGGTTGAGCGCGCGCCGGATTCCGTCTCCGTGATCTGCGATGATGCTTCCTTGAGCTACGCTGAGCTGGATCGCCGAGCAAACCAGCTCGCGCATATGCTGCAAAGATCTGGCATTGGCCCGGAAAGCCGCGTCGGCGTCTGTCTTGCGCCTTCGCCGGATCTGGTCGTCGTGCTGCTGGCCGTGCTCAAGGCGGGCGGCGTGTACCTGCCGCTCGATCCGAGCTATCCCGCCAGTCGGCTCCAGCTCATGCTCCACGATGCCCAGGCCAGCCTTGTGCTCACGGCGACGGCCTATCAGGCCAGCGTGTCGCAGGGCGGCGCTCCCGTGATCTGTCTTGATCTGATCCGCGAGGAGGTCGCCCGGCTGGCGACGACGCCGGTATCCGTGACCATCAGCCCTGAGCAGCTGGCCTATATCATCTACACGTCGGGATCGACCGGCCAGCCGAAAGGGGTCGGCATCGCTCACGCGGCAGCCGCCGCGCATCTGCACGCCTTTGCCCAAACGCTGCGCCTCTCCGACGCGGATCGGCTGCTGCAATTTGCTGCGCTCGGCTTCGATGTGTCGATCGAGCAGATGCTAGCTCCGCTGGTGGCGGGCGCGGCGGTGATTCTGCGCGGCGATCAGCTCTGGAGCCTGGCAGAGCTGATGCAGCGGATCGTGGCCGATGCGGTGAGCGTGGTCAACCTGCCGACAGCCTACTGGCAACAATGGCTGCACGCCTGGCTCGAGCAGGGCAATCCACGACCGCCCGCTCATCTGCGCCTGATGATCGTCGGCGGCGAGGCACTCCCGGTAGCGGCGGTGCAGCTCTGGCAGACAACCGCGCTCGCGGGCGTTCGGCTGCTCAATGCCTACGGCCCGACGGAAACAACGATCACCGCGACTCTGGCAGCGGTTGGGGCTGAGCGCGCAGGACTCGACGGCGGGAGCGCCATGCCGATTGGTATGCCGCTGCCTGGTCGCACGGCGTATGTGCTGGATGACGATCTGGAGCCGGTGCCGGAGGGCGTGGCGGGTGAGCTCTACCTGGGCGGTGTCGGGATCGCGCGCGGCTACCTTGGCCGCCCCGATCTCACCGCCGAGAAGTTTGTGCCCGACCCGTTCAGCCAGATCCCAGGGGCGCGGCTCTACCGCACCGGCGATCGGGCGCTGGTTGGGGCAGATCGACAGCTTGCGTTCATCGGACGCGCCGACCAGCAGGTGAAGCTGCGCGGCTTTCGGATCGAGCTCGGCGAGATCGAGGCCGCCCTGCGCCGCCATCCCGCCGTGCGCGAGGCGGCGGTCGTGGTGCGGGAAGATACAGCGGGCCAGAAAAGCCTGGTCGCGTACATTGTGGGAGAACAAGAGAACAAGGGAACAACGGAACAAAGGGGCGAGGAACAAAGATTCCGCTCTCCTACCGCAACCGAGGCAGGAGCCTGCCGAGGTTTGGGGAAGGGGGGCCGGGGGGTTGAGGGCCTGCCCCCCGAACTCCGCGCGTTCCTCGGAGCGCGCCTGCCGGAGTACATGGTGCCGAGCGCGTTCGTGGTGCTTGACGCGCTGCCGCTGACGCCCAGCGGCAAGCTCGATCGCACGGCCCTGCCCGCGCCGGAGCAGCGCAGCGATGCGCGTGTGGTCGCGCCGCGCGACACGATCGAGCTGCGGCTGGTGCAGCTCTGGGAGGATCTCCTTGACGTGCGGCCAATCGGCCTGCACGATAGCTTCTTTGAGCTTGGCGGAGACTCGATCCTGGCGGTGCGGCTGATGGCGCAGATCCAGCGATTGTTCGGTCAGCAGATGCCGCTGGCGACGCTCTTTCAGGCGAGGACCATCGAGCAGCTCGCCAGTCTCCTGCGCCAGCGGCCAGCGCGTGAGCCGACCGTGGTGGTGCCGATCCAGCCGCATGGCACACAGCCGCCCTTCTTCTTCGTCCACCCGGTCGGCGGCAACGTGCTGGCCTACGTTGAGCTGGCGCGACAGCTTGGTCGGGATCATCCGCTGTACGGCTTGCAGGCGCTTGGTCTGAGCGATGCGGCGCTGGCCCATACCAGCATCGAGACGATGGCGACCGACTACATCGCTGCGCTGCGAGCGATCCAGCAGCACGGCCCCTACCATCTGGGCGGCTGGTCGTTCGGCGGCGTGGTCGCCTTCGAGATGGCCCGGCAGCTTGGGGCTGCTGGCGAGCACGTGGCCGCGCTGGTGGTGATCGACTCGGACGCTCCCACGGGAGCGGCGGTCGCGCTCGATGATCGGATGCTGCTGGGCGGCTTTGCCCGCGATCTTGGCCTGACGCTGGACTCTACGGTCGAGCTGGCCGACAGCGCTGCGACGCAGGATGATCTGTTCAGCGCGATGTTGGAGCATGCGCAGCGCGGCGGACTCCTCCCGCCGCATCTTGAGCCGAGCGCGCTGCGGCAGCTCTTCGCGGTGTTCAAGAGCAATCTGCTGGCGCTTCAGCGCTATGTGCCACGGCCATACGCCGGATCGATCACGCTCTTCGTCGCCGCCGAGACGCACAGCGTACGCCCCGGCGACCCGCGCTTAGGCTGGGCTGATCTGGCTGGCGGTCTTGTGGTGCATGCGCTGCCCGCCGACCACTACACGATCCTGAAAGCGCCATGTGCCGCGCTCATTGCCGCCGCGCTCCAGCGGGACCGTCCGCCGGATCTGCAAGCAGCGCCCGTTGCAGAGTCGGCCACCTGATCGACCAGGAGCAGCATGAATTCAGTACCGACAAAGAGGACCTATGAACATAGCGACTGTGGGAGTCATCGGCGCAGGGGTTATGGGGCGCGGCGTTGCGCAAGCCCTGGCCCAAACCAACCATCACGTGATTCTGGTGGATGTTGTCGAGTCGGCGTTGGCGCAGGCGGTCCACGAGATTCAACAAAGCCTGCGCTTTAGCGTGTTCTTCCAGCCCAATAGCGAGGCGATCGAGGTTGAGGATGTGCTTGGGCGGATCACGCCGACGACCGACTATGCCGCCCTGAGCGCCGTCGATTTCGTCATCGAAAATGCAACCGAGCGCTGGGAGATTAAGCAGCCGATCTATCAGACGATCGACACGATCTGCCGTGACGATTGCATCTTTGCCGTCAACACGTCGGCGATCTCGATCACGCGACTCGCCTCGCTCACGAAGCGCCCTGCGCGAGTGCTCGGCATGCATTTTATGAATCCGGTGCCGCTCAAGCCGATGGTCGAGGTGATCCGTGGCTTTCACACCTCCGACGCGACGATTGCCACGGCTAAAGCGCTGCTTGCCCAGATGGGTAAGGATGGGATCGTGGTCAACGATGCCGCTGGCTTTGTTACCAACCGGGTCATGATGCTGACCGTGAATGAGGCGATCTTCTTGCTGCACGAGCAGGTGGCGACGGTCGAGGAGATCGACCGGCTATTTAAGCTGTGCTTCGGTCATAAGATGGGGCCGCTGGAAACCGCCGATCTGATCGGATTGGATACTGTGCTGCTGTCGATCGAGGTGCTGTACGAGAGCTTCGGCGATAGCAAATACCGTCCGTGTCCGCTGCTCAAAAAGATGGTCGATGCCGGGCTGTACGGTCGCAAGAGCGGACGCGGCTTCTACAGCTATAGCGAGTAAGCCATACGTCACGGCTGAACTGAGTTCGGGCAATTCTCTTAATCAGGAGCTTCGTATGCAGGATCACTATCGCCAGCCGATTCGCGCGTTTCTGATGCGGCATATGCCGGATTATGATCTCCAGGACAACGAGGATATTTTCGCGACGGGCTTCGTGACCTCCTTGTTCGTGGTCCAGCTGGTACTGTTCATCGAAAAAACCTGTCACATCACGCTCTCCAGGAGCGACCTGAACAACGATAACCTGCGCAGCGTGAACGCAATCATGGCGCTGCTGGATCGCAAGCTCGCGCCGCAGGGCACCGGCCCGACCGCCTAGCGCAGGGAACCACGTTTCAAGTTTCCGATTCTTGGTGCGCCCAGAGGGCGCGTTCTTGGTTCTCGTCGCCAAAGGTTTTGCGCAATGACGCGAGAAAGAGCATCCTATGGACTTTGCCTGGACCAGAGAACAATTGATCCTCAAGGAGTCGATCATCGCGTTCGCCCGCGAGCAGCTCAACGATCGCGTGATCGAGCGCGACCGCGCCGGCGAGTTCGATCGGGAGGCGTGGGACCGCTGCGCCGCCTTCGGTCTGCCTGGATTGACGATTCCTGTGGAGTATGGCGGGCAGGGCTATGATCCACTCACGGCGATGCTGGCGCTCGAAGGCCTCGGCTACGGCTGTACGGATAATGGCCTTGTGTTTGTGCTCAACAACCATCTGTGGAGCTGCGCGATCTCGATCCTGGATTTCGGAACCGAGGCGCAGAAACAGCGCTATCTGCCGCCGATGTGTCGCGGGGAGCTGATCGGCGGGCAGGTGCTCACGGAGCCGGAGTCCGGGTCTGCCGCTTTTACCATGCGGACCACGGCGGCGCGCGATGGGGATGCCTATGTGCTCAATGGCACGAAGACGTTTCTCACGAACGCGCCGATCGGCGATGTGTTCATTGTCTATGCGCGCACAGACGAGGTGCGTGGGGTGCAGGAAGGATTCTCGGCATTCATCGTCACCCGCGACCTGCCTGGTCTATCGCTCACGAAAGAGTGGGAGAAGTCGGGGCTGCGCACTGCGCCAATGGGCCAGCTCACCTTCGACAACTGCCGGGTACCGGCGGAGCGCCTGCTGGGCGCGGAAGGCATGGGCTACAGCGTCTTTCAATCAACGATCGAGTGGGAGCGCAGCTTCTTTTTTGCCAGCCAGGTGGGAGTGATGGAGCGCCTGCTCGATCGATCGATCGACTACGCCCAGCAGCGGCGGCAGGGCGGCAAGCCGATCGGCTCGTTTCAGGCGATCAGCCATAAGCTGGTGGATATGAAGCTGCGCATCGAGCTGGCGAAGCTGCTGCTCTATAAAATCGGCTGGCTCAAGCGCGAGGGACGCCTGGCGTTTCTGGAGGCGTCGCTGGCGAAGCTGTTCATCAGCGAAAGCCATGTGCAGGCCAGCCTGGACGCGATCCAGATTCATGGCGCGCGTGGCTATATGACCGAGTACGAGATCGAGCGTGAGCTACGCGATGCCGTGGCGGGCACGCTCTACGCGGGAACATCCGAGATACAACGAGAGATTATCGCGGGCTTGCTCGGCCTGTGAGCACACGCAGCACGCCAGCGCGTGCCGCTGTCGGCTCCACCGATTCATCTAAAGGATTCCTCCATGCTTCGTCATCGTATCGCGCTGCATCAGCCGTTGGATCGTGAGCAGTGCCAGGAGTTGACCAAACGGCTGTTCTTCGTCTCCGAGCAGATCGTCGCCTTCGAGCTGATCGAGCACGATGAGAAGCTGCTCGCGATCGACATCACCTGCGCGCAGCCAATCGCGGCAGCCGAGCTCGCCGAGAAAATTAATGCGGTTGTTGCCACCGATATTATCGACCAGCGCCTTGTGGAGCAAAAAGTGATCTGGCAGGCCGAGCACAGCCGGTCGATCCACGACGATCTGTACGCGCAGCTTGTCGAGCGCGGCATTGCCGCCGAAGTGGGCGAGGGCCAGGTCTGTGTGGGAGAGCCGTTCATCAAGCTGATGAACTACTTCGACGGGCGGCTCCGCCGGATTGCCCTTGAGGTGCTCGCCGGACAGGAATACCAGTATCCAACGCTGATCCGTACGGACGTTTTGGATCGCTGCGGGTATTTCAACTCGTTTCCGCAGTTCTTGATGTTTGTCACGCGCCTGCATAGCGACATTGATGTGTACCGGACATTTCTGGATCGCTACAAGCAAAGCGGTGATGTTCGCACCTTTGCGCTCGATCTCTGCGGCAACCTGGACTACTGCTTACCGCCCACGATGTGTTTCCATACATACCATCATTTTCGCGACCGTCAGCTTGGGTCCGATCAGCATCTCGTTGTCACCTCACGCGGTAAGTCGTTCCGCTTCGAGTCGCGCTATGCCCATACGCTCGAACGGCTCTGGGACTTTACCATCCGTGAGGTTGTCTTCATCGGCTCGCGCGATTTCGTCCTCGATAGCCGCGAAACCTTCATGCGCCACTGCTTCGAGCTGATCGATGAGCTTCAGCTAAGCGGCTACTGTGAGGTCGCGAACGATCCGTTCTTCTGTAACCAGGATACCGCGGCCAGGATCTGGGCGCAGAAGGTGCTTGAGATGAAATACGAGCTGCGGCTGAAGGTGGCTGCCGATCGTACGATCGCAGTCGGCTCGTTCAACTTCCATGAGGAGTTCTTCGGCGAGAACTTCAACATCCGCAGCGATGCGCAGGGCTGGGCGCGCACCGGCTGCGTAGGCTTTGGCCTGGAACGGCTGGTCTTCGCGTTTCTTTGCCAGTATGGTCTAGACGAGCGAGACTGGCCCGCGACGATCACCGGGGCGCTGCTGCCCCAGGCTGCCACATAGGTGGCCGGTCGACGCGCGATCTCAGCGTCGCAGCGCGGCGATCGTGCCGATCGGGGGTGCTCGTGCCGCCTGGTATGGCACGGCAGACGACAGGCATACATTGACGATCGATGGTCGCTGGCTTATAATCAGCGCACTTGCTTGCTCCAACAAGTCACACTCCCGATCCTCCGCTCGTCCATGAATGTACGAAGTCTGAGGGTTGCGAGTGTGTTTTGGGGATGCGCTGTCAGGGATCTTCAGTCACATCAGACGATACGTTTCTTCCTGATCTGCTAGAACACCTCTTTGTTCTTCCCCACCAGGCGTCCGCGTGCCGTGCTCCTGAAGCACGGGCGCGTTCAACACGATCAGTTGCGGCGTTGTAGCACGGTGGTGCTGTTTCGCGGCGACTCTCGCAACGAGAAGGCGATCCGCGGAAGCATGTACTCAGATGCCTCGCTTGGCTGGCAGCGCTGAATGCGCCTGATCCGTAACATCCCGCGACGAAGGTAGAATGCATGAATGATCTGGCGAAACGGTTAGCGGCATTATCCCCCCAAAAGCGACACCTGTTGATCCAGAAGATCCGCCAGTCCGGGGTGGACTTCAACATATTTCCTGCGTCATTCGCGCAGCAGCGTTTGTGGTTTTTGCATCACCTGGCGCCTGCCCTCTATACGATTCAGGGCTTGCTCCACCTGCATGGTCGGCTTCAGATTGCTGCGCTGAGGCACAGCCTGACGGCGCTGATTGAGCGGCATGAGGCATTGCGCACGACGTTCCTGGCGCTTGACGGACAGCCATTCCAGGTGATTCAGCCGCCGCAGCCGCTCGCTCCGGCGCTCGTCGATCTGCAAGACGTGCCAGCAGCCGAGCGTGATGCCCTGCTAGCGCAGCGCTGCCAGGCCGCGATCGAGCAGCCATTTGACATAAGTGATGGCCCGCTGCTGAGAGTGGTCTTGTTTCGCCTCGCCCCCGATCGGCACGCGCTGCTGGTCGTGCTCCACCACGCGATCGCCGATGGCTGGTCGCTCGATATTTTTGTGCGCGAGCTGGCAGCGCTGTATCAGGCATCGGTCACGGATACTCCGGCAGATCTGCCGCCGCTGCCAATTCAATATGCCGATGTGGCGCGCTGGCAGCACGATCTCCTGCAACCTGCCGTCCTCGATCCGCTGCTGGCGTACTGGCGGCAGCAGTTGCATGCGCCGCTGCCAGTGCTGGCGCTGCCGACCGATCGACCGCGTCCGCCCTCCGAAGCCAGCGCGGGCGCGCAGCACGAGCTGTCGATCGCGCCGACGCTCAACGCAGCGCTTCACGATCTCAGCCGCCGCGAAGGCGTCACCTTGTTTATGACGCTGCTGGCAGCCTTCCAGGTTGTGCTCCATCGCTACACGGGCCAGGCTGATCTGATTGTGGGCTCGCCGGTCGCGGGTCGTACACGCGCCGAGACAGAGGGCTTGATCGGCTGTTTTATCAATACGCTGCCACTGCGGATGGACCTGTCGGGCAATCCCACCTTCCGCGAACTCCTCGCGCGCGTGCGGGCCTTGTGTCTGGCGGCGTACCAGCATCAGGATCTTCCATTCGAGAAGCTGGTCGAGGATCTTCAGCTTACGCGCGGCCTCGGCGATACGCCCGTGTTCCAGGTCATGTTCGCGCTGCGCCAGCAATCCCAGGCGCTGGTGCGGCTGCCCGATCTCACGATGACCGCCGAGGCGCTGCACAACGGGACCGCCAAGTTCGAGCTAACGCTGGATCTCGTGGAGACGCCTGCCGGACTGAGCGGCTGGATCGAGTACAGCACCGATCTGTTCGACGCCGCGACGATCGCGCGCATGGCCGGGCATTACCAGACGATCCTTGAGCAGATCGTCGCCGCGCCGCAGCCGCGCATTGCCGCGCTGCCGCTGCTGACGCCGGCCGAGCACCAGCAGCTCCGCGCCTGGCAGGGGCCGCACGCCGCCTATCCCGTCGCCGCCACCCTCCCCGCCCGCTTCGCGGCCATCGCCGCCCGCACGCCCCACGCCATCGCCC